>DATLJJ010000553.1:0-12641 GCA_035538975.1 Sphingomonas sp.
GGCGTTCGCCGAAGCAGTGACGCGGCTCCTCTCGGACCCCGCCGCGGCCGCCGAACTCGGTCAGGCCGCGCGCCGGCAGGTGATCGCCCACTATGGCTGGGACGCCAAGCTCGCCGCGCTCGACGAGATACTCGGGCTCCCGCTGCGCCCGGAGAAGCAGGAGCGCATCGCGCGCGCCAGGAGCGCGGCATGAGCGTCGCGGCTCCGGCGGGGGCATTCGCTGCCACCCGGTCTCATTTCGATGCGCGCTGGCGGCAGCACGCGATGCTGCTTGCGGCCGCATGGGCCGTGCTGCTGCTCCTCTTCCGCGGCGACGTGGCCGACCTTGCCGCGATCTACTGGACCAACACCACTTTCGGGCACTGCCTGTTCATCGCGCCGGTGATCGTCTGGCTCGTCTGGCAGCGCCGGCGCGAGCTTGCGCAGGTCGCACCCGCGGGCTGGTGGCCGGGTCTCGCGCTGGTGGGGGCAGGCGGCTTCGGCTGGCTGCTCGGCGACGCCGCGGGAGTGGCGCTGTTCCGCCATGCGGGGCTGGTGCTGATGCTCCAGGGGGCGGCGGTGACGCTGCTCGGCCCCAATGTCGCGCGCGCGCTGCTCTTCCCGCTCGCCTATATGGCGTTCCTGGTTCCCTTCGGCGACTTCCTCGAAGCGCCGCTCCAGACTGCCACCGTGGCGATGGTGATGCCGCTGCTCCACCTGTTCGGCGTCCCCGCGAGCGTCGACGGCGTGCTCATCACCACGCCCAATGGCTATTTCGAAGTCGCCGAAGCCTGCTCCGGCGCCAAGTTCGTGATCGCCATGGCGGCATTCGGAGTGCTCGTCGCCAACGTCTGCTACGTCTCATGGAAGCGCCGCATAGCCTTCCTCGCGATGGCGCTGGCGGTGCCCATTTTCGCCAACGGCGTGCGCGCCTTCGGGACCATCTATGCGGCGTGGTGGACCTCGGTCGAGCAGGCCACCGGCATGGACCATATCGTCTATGGCTGGGTGTTTTTCGCGGCGGTCATGGCCGCGGTGCTGGCGATCGGCTGGAAATGGTTCGATCGCGACCCCGACGAACGCTGGTTCGATCCGCTCGCGCTTCAGGCGTCGGTCGGCCGCCGCATGGACGCGCCCGTTGCCGCGCTGCTGGTGCTCGCCGTGGCGAGCGTCTTCCCCGGCTGGAGCAGCCTGATCACCGCGCGCGCGACTCCGCTCGCCGCCACCGCCGAGCTGCCGCAGGTCCCCGGCTGGCGCCGCACCGGCCCCGCCGTGCCCGGCTGGACTCCCAATTTCCCCGGCGCAGACCGCTTCCTCTCCGCGCGCTATGCCGACGCGCAGGGACGCACCGTCGATTTCGTCGTCGCGGCCTATGCCGGCCAGCGCGAGGGCCGCGAGCTGGTCGGCTTCGGCATCGGCGCGATCCGCGAGAACGATCGCTGGGTCCGCATTGCCGATCTCCCGCCGTACCTTGGCGGCCATGCGCTGCGCATGACGGGTCCGGGCCGGGTGGAACGCGTCACCGTAACTTGGTACCGGATCGGCGACACGCTGACCGGGAGCGAAAAGCGCGTGAAGCTCGAGACGTTGAAGACCAGGCTGTTGGGCGGGAACCAGGCGGCGGCAGCGGTACTGCTGTCGGCCGAGCAGGGCGCTGACGGCCATGCCGAGGACGCGATCATGGCCTTCGCCGCCGCGCTGGGCCCGGTCGAGGCGCTCGCCGACCGCGTTTCCGGCGCGCGCTGACATGTGCGGCATCGCGGGGCTCTATTACCCCGCCATAGCGAAACCCGTCGATCCCGCCCGCGTCGCTGCGATGAGCGACGCGTTGGCGCACCGCGGCCCCGACGGCTCGGGCGTATGGAGCGCACCCGGCGTCGGTCTCGGCCATCGCCGGCTCGCGATCATCGACCTCGAGGGCGGCGTCCAGCCGATGGCGACGCCTGACCAGCAACTCGTCACCGTCTTCAACGGCGAGATCTACAATTTCCGCGAGGTCCGCGCCGAGCTCGAGCGCAAGGGGCTGCGCTTCCAGACCGACAGCGACACCGAAGTGCTGCTGCACGGCTGGCGCGCCTGGGGCCCGTCGATGCTCGAACGGCTGAACGGCATGTTCGCTTTCGCGATCTACGACGTGCAGCGCCAGAGCCTGTTTCTCGCGCGGGATCGCTTCGGCGTGAAGCCGCTCCACTATGTCCAGCTCTCGGACGGCGCCATCGCCTTCGCTTCCGAGCTCAAGGGCCTGCTCGCGCACCCGCTGTTCCGCCGCACGCCCGATTTCCGTGCGGTCGAGGATTATCTCGGCCTCGGCTATGTGCCCGACGACGCCTCGATCGTCGCCGGCGTGAAGAAGCTGCCCGCCGGGCATTTCCTGCTGCTCGAGCGCGGCCGCGCCGTGCCGCAGCCCAGCCGCTGGTGGGACATCGATTTCTCGAAGCGGGCCACGGGCAAGCGCCGCGATCTCGAAGCTGAGCTGATCGACCGGATGCGCACCGCAGTCCGCTCGCGGATGATCGCCGACGTGCCGCTCGGCGCCTTCCTCTCGGGCGGCGTCGACAGCAGCGCCGTGGTTGCGCTGATGGCGGAGGCGAGCAGGGCCGCGGTCAAGACCTGCACGATCGGCTTCGACGAGGCTGATCACGACGAGACTGCATACGCCCGTCTCGTTGCCGACCGCTTCGCTACCGCACATCGCACCCGCACGCTGATCGCCGAGGATTTCGCGCTGATCGATACGCTGGTCGCGGCCTTCGACGAACCCTTCGCCGATGCGTCGGCGCTCGCCACTTATCGCGTCTGCGAGCTGGCGCGCGAGGGCGTGACGGTCGCGCTGTCGGGCGACGGCGCCGACGAAGCGTTCGCGGGCTATCGCCGCCACCGTTTCTTCGCGGCCGAGGAGCGCGTCCGCAGCCTCTTGCCGGAGGGGCTGCGCACCGGCCTGTTCGGCACGCTTGGCAATCTCTATCCCAAGGCCGATTGGGCGCCGCGCCCGTTCCGCGCGAAGACCACCTTGCTCGCGCTCGCCGAGAACGGCGAGTTCGCCTATCCCAAGGCGGTGGGCGTCACCACGCCCGAGTTGCGCGCCCGGCTCTACACCAGCGCCGCGCGCCACACGCTCGCCGGCCACCGTGCCGAGCAGCGCTATGTCGATGCGATGCGCCAGGCCCCGGCGCGCGACGCGCTCGACCGCGCCCAATATGCCGATATCCGCCACTGGCTGCCCGGCGACATCCTGACCAAGATCGACCGCACCAGCATGGCAGTGAGCCTCGAGGCGCGCGAGCCGTTGCTCGACTATCGTCTCGTCGAATTCGCCGCCACGCTGCCGCCGTCGCTGCGCATCCGCGCGGGGCAGGGCAAGTGGCTGATGAAGAAGGCGCTCGAACCCTGGCTGCCGAAGGAGATACTCTATCGGCCCAAGATGGGATTCGTGACGCCGGTCAGCGCCTGGTTCCGCGGCGCGCTGGCCGATCAGGCGGCCGGGCTGGCACGCTCGAAGCAGCTCGCCGCCAGCGGGTGGTTCGATCTCCCCGCGATCGAGAAGCTCGCCGCCGAGCACAAATCCGGCCGCGCCGAGCACGGCCGGACGTTATGGCAGCTGCTGATCCTCGAACGGAGCCTCGCCCGGCTGTTCGGCTAGCGTATCGGACGGCGGTAGGCCCCTACACCACCGCCGCTACTGCCAGCAGCGTCAGCGCGATCAGCACCAGCGACGACGCAGCGAACAGCAGGAAGCGCACCGTCACGCGGTTCCAGATAACCTGCACCAGGCTGTGCGCCACGCGCAGCCCCACATAGACCCAGGCGAGCGCCACGCCGGCCCCGCCGCCGTTCCCGGTCAGTGCGAGCACCATCGCGACGGCGTAGAAGACCGTCGGCTGCTCCATCAGGTGCATGTAATTGTGCGCCGGCCATTGCGCCCTGGGCTCCACGACCTTGTCGAGCTGGCCGGGCCGGCTACCGACCAGCCCCTTCAGATCGATATTCGCCGCCCGCATCGCCGGCAGCCGCCGCGCATAGAGCCACAACAGGACCACCATCGACCAGACGGCAAGCGCCACCACCGGCGCAAGAATTGGGCTGTGCATCATTCCCCCCTCGGACTGTCACGCGATGCTGCGTCAATCAGTTCGAAAATGCAACCTATTGTCGAAAATGGCAGCTATCGCCCGGTTGCCGCTGTTTCTCAATCCTCCTCCGGAGGGGGGAGGTGGCGCGCGCAGCGCGACGGAGGGGTAGTTTCAGCAGGCGACATGGCTCGTGGAGAATACCCCTCCACCAGCCTGCGGCTGGTCCCCCTCCCCCTCCCGGGGGAGGATTGAGAGAGCAAATGCGCTGCCCTCACGCGGCGGGGACTTTGTCCACTTCCAGCCGCTCTTCGGCAGCGTGTGCGGTTCCGCGGCGCGAAATTCCGTTGCGCCTGCACGCAGCGAAATTGCCGAAAGCGCGGGAAAAGCGGGAAGTCAGGCAGCGAGGGGCACTTCTGCCCGGGCTGCGGTCCAGCGCGCGAAGATGTCGGGCCACAGCCGCCCCGGCGCATCCACCGGCAGGTGTAGCGCGCCGAAGCCGTGGCCGCCCTTTTCGAACAGATGCGCCTCGACCGGCACCTTCGCCGCGCGGCATTTCTCGATCGCGAGCAGGCTCTGCGCAATCGGCACGGTGCCGTCGTCGATCGCATGGACGAGGAAGATCGGCGGCGTCTCCGCGGTGATGCGATCGGCGGGCGTGTGGCGCGCGAGGATCGCGGCGTCGGTGTTGCCGCCGAGCAGCATCTCCTCCGAGCCCGGGTTGAAGCCCGCGGTCGTGAACGAGACCAGCGGATAGACCAGCCCCGCATAGGCGGGGCGGGCGCTCAGCCGGTCCGCGGCGTCGATCGGGGCGTAGACCGGGTCGGCATGGCCGGTGGCGAGGTCGGCGCCCAGATGCCCGCCCGCCGAGAAGCCGACGATCCCGAGCTTCGCCGGGTCGATACCGAATTCCGAAGCCCTCGAGCGGATCAGCCGCATCGCGCGCTGGGCATCCTGCAGCGGCACGTCCCAGCGATTGGCCCAGCCTTCGCCGGGCAGGCGATAGGCGAGCACGAACACGGTGATCCCGTGCGGCGTCAGTGCCTTGGCTACGTCGATGCCTTCGTTCTCGATCGAGACGAAGCCATATCCCCCGCCGGGGATCGACAGCACTGCGCGTCCGTCGGGCTTTGCCGGGCGGTAGACCGCGACCATCGGCTCGGAGACGCCGCGCAGCCACAGCTCGCGGAATTTGCCGTTGACCGTGAAGTCGTTCTTCGGGAGCGGATTGGGCGCGCCCGGCGGCGAGCCCGGCCACAGCCTGAAATGCTCGCCCGGCGGCCAGGCGGCAGTGCCGGTGCCGGGCACGTACGGCGTGGGGGCGTCCTGCGCGCGCGCCACCGAAGCCATGGCCAAACCTATCGTGCTTCCGATCAGCGTGCGGCGGTCGATCGTCATCGGCGTTCTTCTCCCTCGTTTTCCGGCGATCCTGGCGGACCGGTTCGGTCCATACCAGTCCGACTATCGTTCTAATGCCGATCGCGCGCTCGCAATCCGCTCGATCGCCGCGTCGAGCACGGTGTCTTCCTTGGCGAAGCAGAAGCGCACCAGGCCCGTAGGCGGCCGCTCGGCATAGAAGGCCGAGACGGGGATCGCGGCCACGCCCGCCGCGTCGATCAGCCGGTCACAGAAGGCGACGTCGTCGAGTGTCACGCCGGAAGCAGCGAGGTCGATCGACAGGAAATAGGTCGCGGCGCTCGGCAGCACCGCGAAGCCGGCGCGCTCCAGCCCCGCGCCGAGCCGGTCACGTCCGCGCTGGAAACGGTGCCGCGCCTCCTGCACCCAGCCGTCCTGCGTCGCCAATCCCTCGGTCACTGCCCATTGCAGGTTGGGCGGCGTGGTGAAGGTCAGGAACTGATGCGCCTTGGCGAGCACGCGGGCGAGGGGAGGCGCGGCACACATCCAGCCGACCTTGAACCCGGTGAGCGCAAAGATCTTGCCCGCCGATCCGATCTTCACCGTCCGCTCGCGCATGCCCGGAAAGCCGATCAGCGGCAGATGCCGCGCGCCGTCGAGGGTCACATGCTCCCATACTTCGTCGCAAACCGCGATCAGGTCATGCGCGACGCAGAAGTCCGCGATCGCGGCGAGTTCCGCGGCGCTGCACATGCTCGCGGCCGGGTTGAGCGGATTGTTGAGCAGCAGCAGGCGCGTTCGCGGACCCGCCGCTGCCTCCAGCGCCGCGGCATCGATCCGCCAATGCGGCGGCTCGAGCCGGACGAAGCGTGGCACGCCCCCGGCGCGGCGTACCAACGGCACATAGGCGTCGTAGAGCGGCTCGAAGAGGATGACTTCGTCGCCGGGCTCGATCAGCGCCAGCAGCGCCGCCGCCAGCGCCTCGGTCGCGCCCGACGTGACGATCACTTCCTCCGCGGCAAGGTCGAGCCCCTGGTGCCGCAGATAATGGTCGGCGACGGCCTGCCGAAGCTCGGGAAGGCCCGGCATCGGCGGATATTGGTTGGACTTCTCCAGCACCGCCCGCGCGGCGGCCGCGAGCACTGGTTCGGGCCCGCGTCCGTCGGCGAAGCCCTGGCCGAGGTTGATCGCCCCGGCCGCCCGGGCGCGCGCCGACATGGCTTCGAAGACCGTCGTGCCCATGGCTGCGTAGATCGGGTTCATCGCTGCTCTTGTGCCGTGCGGCGCGCGCCGCTTGCAAGTGCAGGTGAAACCCGCGCATTAGCGAGACGTTCAGTGCATCGGCCCCAAGAAGGAAGACCATGAGCAAGCAGCCGCCCGTCCCAGCCGAGAACCAGTCCCCCTTTCCGATCGAGGAACCGCCGCACGATCACGTTGCGGACAACGAAACGGTGAAGGCAGTCAAGGAAATCGCCGCCGCCAAGGCCCGCCGCGCCAGCCCCAGCCCCAGCGCCCGCCAGCTCGGCATCGGCGCCGCGGTTGTCGGGATCGGCTCGGCCGCGATCGTCGCCGGGCTGCTCTATTGGCGCGGCAATCGCAAGGAAGGCAAATAACCTGCTGCGCTAGCCGCGGATGAACAGGTTGCGCAGCCAGAGCGATCCGGTGCGCGCCGCGGTGCGCCAGTCGCCGTCGTCCTCAACCGTGTCCAGCTCATAGCCCGTCGGGTCGAATAGCCGGACGCGGGCGCCCTTGAACGCCGCCTTGTCGCGCGTCACCAGGGTCAGCCCATGCTCCAGCGCCGTGGCGGCGAACAGCGCATCGCGCGTGTCGGCAAGCGCAAGCTCGCCGCGCCGGCGTGCGATTGCGCCGTCGAGTGCGAGAATATGCCCCTGAAAGGCCGGGAGCAGCTGCTGGTCGATCCAGGCGCGCAGCACCATGCCCTCAGCCTTGTCGCCGCGCGCGGCCTTCGCCACCGCCGCCTCGAGTTCGACCAGGCTGATCGCCGAGAGGAACAGCCGTTCGCGCGCGACGCTCGCCGCCCACGCCGTGAGCCCGGGGTCGGCCTGCCCCGCGCGTGCCTTGCGCAGCTCGAAGACGATCGGGGTATCGAGCAGGTACATCAGCGCCGCTCCTGACGGTCCCAGCGTTCGGGCGAGGGAAGTTCGACCTCGCTCGCGTCGGGCAGTGCGAGCAGATCGACGATACTCTCGCGCTGGCCGCTCAACTGGCGAAAGGCCTGGATGCTCATCAGCACGTGCGTCGGCCGCCCGCGGTCGGTGACGAAGACGGGTTCGAGCCGTGCGACTCGCTTCGCAGCGCTCACGTCCTGATTGAATTCGCGGCTGCTGATGACCTTCATTCTGTACCTACATCGCTACTTTGTCTGCGTTGTCATGTAGGCACGTTACTACCCTGTGCGCCGCACGCAACAGAAAGGCGCCGGCAGCCCGGAAAATGCACGATCCTGCAAGGACGGATATTGCGCCAGCCCCGCAAACCGCGCTCCCCTGGGCGCTCGGAGGCACGAAGATGCCTCGCGGGACATTTTGGGGGAGATTAGATGACCGGTCTGCTGAACGAAGCCTGGCGCGCGCTTACCGACGTGCTCAGTCCACACGGCCCCGCCGTGAACGCCGTGAAAAGCTATGCGCCGTCGGACTACAGCGTCCATTTCTTCCTGCAGCTCGCAGTGATCATCCTCACCTGCCGCGTCGTCGGCTGGCTGGGGCAGAAGCTGTTCAAGCAGCCGCAGGTCGTGGGGGAGATGATCGCCGGCGTCGTGCTCGGGCCGTCGCTGCTCGGTCTCTTCTTCCCCGATCTTCAGAACGCCATCTTCCCCAAGGAGACGCGCAACGTCCTCTATGTCGGCGCGCAGCTCGGCGTCGGGCTCTACATGTTCATGGTCGGGCTGACGCTGCGGCTCGACCATTTCCAGTCGAAGGCGAAGAGCGCAGCCGCCGTTTCCGCCGCCGGGATCGCGGCACCCTTTATTTTCGCCGCGCTGATCACGCCCTTCCTGCTCACGGTGCCCGGCCTTTTCGCGCCGGGGATCAGCGCGGGCAGCGCGACGCTGTTCATGGGTGCGTGCATCGCACTCACGGCTTTCCCGATGCTCGCCCGGATCATCAACGAGCGCGGGCTCGCTGATTCGGCGCTGGGCACGCTTTCACTCACCGCGGGCGCGTTCGACGACGCGGCCTCCTGGTGCGTGCTCGCGATCGTGCTCGCCACTTTCGGCGCGGGAGCTGGCGTGGCCGTTATCGCGATCGGCGGGGCGCTGCTCTACGCCGGCTTCATGCTGATCTGGGGCCGCAAGCTCCTCGCGCCGCTGGGCCGTGCGGTCGAGGCGCGCGGCGAGATGAGCACGCAGGTGCTCGCGATCACCATGTTCCTCTTCTGCATCTCCGCTTTCCTGATGGACGCGATCGGCATCCACGCGATCTTCGGCGGCTTCCTGATCGGCGTATGCATGCCGCGCGGACTGTTCGTTCAGGAGCTCAAGCGCAAGGTCGAGCCGATCGCGGTGGTGCTGCTGCTGCCGATGTTCTTCACCTATTCGGGGCTCAACACCCGGATGGACATGGTCAATTCGGCATCGCTGCTGTTGATCGCGGCGGGCGTGCTCGCGGTATCGATCCTTGCCAAGTTCGGCGCCTGCTGGGCCGCCGCGCGCCTGATGGGCGAGGACAACCGCACTGCGCTGGGCATCGGTGCGCTGATGAACTCGCGCGGGCTGATGGAGCTGATCATCATCAACATCGGGCTGCAGAAGGGCGTGATCGGCCCGACGCTCTTCTCGATGCTGGTGCTGATGGCGATCGTCACGACCGTGATGGCCACGCCGCTGTTCGAAGCCGTCTACGGTAAGAAGGCGCGTGAGACCGGAGAGCTCGACCAGCTCGACGGCCGCCTCGCCGCCGCCTGAGTTGCCCCCCAGGTGCCCGTCCCCGCGGGGCGCGGGACGGGCACCTATCCCGCCAGCGAAAGGCCTTCGTTGATCTGGCGGATGAGCGCGCGGTGCGTCGGCAGCTCCTGCGTGGCCTGCTCGCCAAAATTGCGGATGCGCGCGAACTGCTTCTCGGCAGCGCCCATGTTGGGGAAGTCGCCCCGCGCGGAGGTCAGGTCCGTCCGGAAGCCCATCCCGTAGAGGATGTACTGGTAGTTGAAGAAGGCGAAGCTCTCGAGGTCGAGAATGAAGTCGAAGCGGCTGGGCGGGCGATAGCGCCACTGGTGCAGCAGCTCCTGCAGCCCGTGGGGAATCGACGCCGGATCGACATTGTCGCTCCAGAAGGGCTCCTCGCGCCGGCTGAGGCAATAATGGAGCTTCAGGAAGTTGATGATGTTCTCATAGCGTGCCGTCATCAGTGCGTTGAAGCGCGCAGCTGGGGCGTCCGCCGGTCCATTGTGCGGGAAGAGCTCGGCGATCATCGCCACCGCCGCCTCGATCAGTACGACGCCGGTCGATTCGAGCGGCTCGAGGAAGCCGGCGGAAAGGCCCACCGCGACGCAGTTCTTCACCCATTGCGCCTCGCGATAGCCGGGCTCGAAGGGGATGATACGCGCCGAGTAATCGTCACGGCCGATATAGGCGCGCAGCAGCTCCGCGGCGCGGTCGTCGCTCATGTGCGCGGCGGAATAGACGCAGCCGATGCCGCGCGCTTCCTGCAACCCGATATCCCAGGTCCAGCCGGCCTCGTGCGCGGTGGCTATGGTGAAGCTCTCGATCGGTGCGTCGGGCCTGTCATAGGGAATCTTGCAGGCAATCGCGCGATCGGTGAACAGCTGGTGCTTCACCGAACGGAAGTCCGCGCCCAGCGCCTTGCCGATCAGCTCGGCATGGAAACCCGAGCAGTCGATGTAGAGGTCAGCCTCGAGCGCGCCGTGTCCGGTCGCATGGACGCGCGCGATGCTGCCGTCCTCCGCCAGCTCGACGCCGGTCAGGCGGCCCTGCAGATGCCGCACCCCCAGTTCGACCGCGCGCGCGCCGATCACCTCGGCCAGCCGCGCGGCATCGAAGTGATAGGCATAGTTGAGCGGCCCGCCATATTCGCCTTCGCCCGGCCGCTTGGGCGCGCGCCGCGCTTCGGCGACGCGGTTCTGGATCGTCATCGCCTCGGCAAAGGGCGGACGGCTCGCCTCGTCCTGGAGCAGCCAATAGGGAACCAGGCTCGTCCCCTCGGTGTAGAAGGGCGGCTCGAACGGATGGAGATAATGGTGCCGCTCGCCGCCGGCACGCGGCGCATGCAACCAGTCGTTGAAGCGGATGCCCTGCTTGAATGTCGCCGATGCGCTGCGGACGAAGCGCGTCTCATCGATGCCCAGGAACTGGAGCGTCGAGCGGATGGTGGGAAAGGCGCCTTCGCCGACACCGATCACGCCGATGTCGGGCGCTTCGAGCAGGGTGACGGCGATCCGCCCCTCGAAGACGCGCGCCAGATAGGCCGCGGTCAGCCAGCCCGCGGTGCCTCCGCCAACGATCAGGACCTCGCGCTTCCCCGCCATATGCCGGTGCTAGCGCAGGTGCGCGGCCACGGGAACCTGTCTCAGCGTACCAGCGTCATGCCGAGCGTGCCGATCACCACCTCCTGCGCTATCGCCCGGATCGTGACCGAGCGGAGCGGGCGAGCAGGATCGAGCGGCAGGCCAAGCACGGTCCCCGCACCTCCGTCGATGGTCTTGCCGTCGCCCGCGGGGTTGCGCACGGCGCCGGTCTTGAGGTCGACGCGGAGCGGCCGCTCGCCCGGGGCGCGGAACTGATAGTCGTCGATCAGATAATCCTGCTCGATCGGCCACCAGCTCGTCGGATTGTGGAGCGGCAGCCGCGCGGTGCCGCCGTCCTGCTAGGTGACGACCACCTCGCCATTGTCGATCCGGCTCTGCATCGGGTTGGTGGTGCCCGCCATCAGCAGCCGCAGGTAGCGCGCCTTGCCGGTGAGCGGCACGGTGACTTCGCGCGGATAGTTGCTCCACTGCGAGACGAAGGCGGCGTTGGGGGCGTCCGGCGCTGCGGGGAGGCGGAAGCTGCCGCCGTCGGGCAGTGCAAAATCGCCGCCGTGTCCGGCCGCGACGCTGCGAAGCCCGCTGTCGTCGATCGTCGCACTGGCGTTGACGTGTCCCGCCCAGGCGCCAATGCCCTGCGCCGGCAGGCCGAGCGACGCGCCTGCCGGACGCGGCGAGCGATACTTGCCCTTGGCGAAGATGGCAGGCACGCGGTCGTTGAACGCCGCGCGCATATCCACCGGGTCCTGTTTGCCCGCAGGGGGGCGCTGCGAGGGGAGTGCAACCTCGGCGACGGTGGGCACGGCGCCCGAGGGCAGTCGGTATGCGAACGCGCCGGCATGGGCGGGGGTGAGCGCGCCGTCGCGCTCGACTGGGACAATCTCGGCGCCCGACCAGCGCAGCACGACCTCGGCGCTCGTCGCGGCGGGCAGCTCGATCAGCACCGCGGGACGGCCGATCGCCTGTGGGTCCGCTTTCCACGCCACAGGCTTGCCTGCGACGGTGGCAGAGACGAGCGTCTCGCGCCGCGCGGGCAGGCGCAGCGCGATCCGATCGAAGCGCTGGTGCGGATCGCCGACGGTGTAACGTTCGACATCGCGCTCGCGCCGGTACGCGAAGCTGGCGCTCGGATGTGCGATTGAGGCGTGGTCCCATTCGTCTGGCAGGCCGGGCTCGACCCGCAGCGTGCGGGCGAGCGCGTCGGGACGCAGCCCGAACAGCCCCTCGACCAAGGTGCGCGAGAGGACGCCCGCGCCGTCGGCGAAGTCGCGCTGCGACTCCCGGCGGTAGACGTCGAGATAGTTGAGCGTGCCGACGTTGCCGGGGGTGATCCCCATGAACATGCTTGCCAGGATCGCGCTGCGCGTGAGCGTATAGGCGGATTCGGACCAGCCGGCCTGCCAGAGCGCCAGCGCGGCATGGGCGTTCTCGCCCATCACCACATTGTTGACCGACCAGCTGTAGGGCATCCAGTCGGTGGACGAGAACATCGCGTGGTCGCGATCGGTTGGAACACCCGGACCGGTCACCGGCAGCCGCGGCATTTCGCGCAGCATCGCCCCGGCCATGTGCCACGCTTCCTCCGCGTCGGGGACAGCAGAGTCGACGAGGTGGTAGAAGCTCCACAGCCCTGCGGAGGGATGGACGCGCTGGTCACCCAGCGTGTCGCGATATTCGGCAAAGCGACCGCGATCGGGCAGCCATAGGTACGCGCGCATCGCCTTGCCGATGCGATCCGCC
>DATLJJ010000554.1:0-4048 GCA_035538975.1 Sphingomonas sp.
CCAGATCACCAGCGTCGGCTGGGTGACCGGCGGGAAGGGGGCATCGATCCAGACGGGGCGCTCGACCGTTTCGCTCTCTTCGGGGACGATGATGCGGCTGGCACGATACCAGTTGAGCATCGCGGTCATCGCGCCGGGCTGACTCCATTCGTCGAGATAGGCGGCCTTGTCCTGGCCCGCGACGGCGCTCACCAAATGCTGGGCGAAGGTGGAGGCGAAGAAACGCTCGAGCCCGGCGCCGACCAGTCCCTTATCGATGTGCGTGTCGCGGAAGGTGCGGATGTAGCGGCTGGCGCGGCGCTGCTCGGGATCGTCGATCAGCGTGCGCTGGAAGATCTGCGGATGCGGCGCGTTGAGGATCACGAGCCGGGCGATGCGCAGCGGATGCTGGAGCGCGGCCATCCACGCGATCGCGCCGCCCCAGTCGTGCGCCACCAGAGTGAAGCGATCGATGTCGAGTGCGTCGGCGAGCGCGATCAGATCGGCGACGGGCTTGTCAGGCGTGTAGTTCTCCACGTCCTCGGGCTTCGAAGAGCGGGCATAGCCGCGCTGGTCGGGCGCGATCACATAATGGCTGGCCGCCAGCATGGGGATCTGGTGGCGCCACGTGCGATGCGATTCCGGGAAGCCGTGGAGGAGGATCACCGGCGGATTGGCGGGATCGCCTGCGACGGCGACGTCGAGTTCGACGCCGGTGGGGAGCGGAATGCGTTTGAGGTCGTAGGACTGCATGTTCCCCTCCCGCTTGCGGGAGGGGTCAGGGGAGGGGCCTTCCCGTCTCGCAGGAGCGGAACATGCCCTTCCAGTATCGGGTAGGGCAAGCCCCCGGCTTGCCCTGAACCGTGCGGGGCGCGGTTCACTCGATACTCCCTCCCGCAAGCGGAAGGGAGCTAGGGATAGCTCACTGTTTTCGGCACTTCGGGAATCGGAATGAATTCCTTGTCGTCGCCCGGCACCTTGGGGAAGAGACCGGCCTTCCAGTCCTCCTTGGCCTGGTTGATCCGATCGCGGTCCGAGGAGACGAAGTTCCACCACACGTGGCGCGGCGTGCGGAATGCCTCGCCGCCGCACAGCATCACGCGGCCGCCCGCCCCGGACCGCAAGGTAGCCGCGGTGCCGGGCCGAAGGACGTAGAGCGTCATCGGCTCGAGCTTCAGCCCGTCGAGGCTCGCCTCGCCCGTGGCAACGTAGAGCGCGCGCTCGTCGGCCTCGGCGTCGATCGGGATGCTGGCGCCGGGATCGAGCTGGATGTCGGCGTAGATGGTGCCCGCATAGGTGGTGGTCGGCGCTCGGGCGCCCCAGAGACTGCCCATGATCACCCGTGCCGTCGCGCCGCCCGCTTCCACGATCGGCAGCTCGGCGGCGCCGACATGCTCGAACGCCGGATCCGTCTCCTCGACGGCTTCGGGGAGTGCCAGCCAGGTCTGGATGCCCGAGAGCTCGGGGCCCCTGGCGCGCTCGGCCGAGGGCGAACGCTCGGAATGTACGATCCCGTTGCCGGCGGTCATCAGGTTGACCGCGCCCGGCTCGATCGTCGCGAAGGTACCCAGCGAATCGCGGTGGTCGATCGCGCCGGCAAAGAGATAGGTGACGGTCGCCAGGTTGATGTGCGGGTGCGGGCGCACGTCGATGCCGTTGCCCACCTCGAGGTGCGCCGGGCCCATCTGGTCGAAGAAGATGAAGGGCCCCACCATGGTGCGCGGCCGCGAGGGGAGCGTGCGGTGGACCTTGAAGCCGCCCAGATCGTGCGTCGTCGGCTCGATCGTCTGGATGAACAAGTCGTCAGGGGCGGGGTCGGTCATGCGGCATCGAGCTCCGGAATGTGGAAGGGGACGGGCCGGGTCATGCCTCGCCCGGCGCGCGGGCGCGGATTGCGAGCGCGTGGATGCGCTCGGCCAGCAGGTCGGCGAGCGCGCGGTTGACGAGCCGCTGGCGCTCGACGCGCGAAACGCCGGCGAAGGCGGGGCTTTCGATCGTCACGGTGAAGTGCGATTCTCCGGTGCCATCGTCGCCCAGATGGCCGCGATGCTTTGCGCTGTCGTTGACGACTTCGAGCTGCGTCGGGTCGAGCGCGGAGGTGAGACGGGCGGCGATCTGGTCGGCCAGGGGGCCGCTGGCAGGCGTGGTCATCGCGCCTATATAGGCTCTTTGGTCGAGGGAGTCCCGTGGCGAGCAGCCATCCGAAGAAAGAACGTCCGAACGCGCGTTTCCACGGTCGCGTGGAGGCGCAGGGAAGGCTGTGCGCCGAGCCCGGTTGCGCCGAGCCGGGCGAATTCCGCGCGCCGCCGATCGGGGGCAACCACGGTTTCGACGGGCCGGCGCCCTATCGCTGGTTGTGTCTCGAGCACGTCCGCGCGTTCAATTCAGGGTATAATTTCTTCGCGGGAATGAGCCCCGACGAAATCCATGACGCGCAACGCCCGTTTGCCGGCTGGGAGCGTGAGACGCGTGCGTTCAACGCGACCGGCGGAGCGGACAGGCCGCCGCGCTGGGCCGATTTCTCCGATCCCCTCGACGCGATCGGCGCGCGCTTCCGTGATCGGATGAAGGACCGCGCCGAGCGCAAGGACGGCAAGCCGCTCTCGGGCAAGGACCGGGAGGCGCTGCGCACGCTGGCGCTCGACCTCGATTCGGATCGCATGGCCCTCAGGAAGCGCTATTCGGAGCTGGTGCGTAAATATCACCCCGACCGCAACGGCGGCGACCGCAGCCACGAGGCCAAGCTGCAGCAGGTGATCGAGGCATACCAGCAGCTCAAGGGCTCGCCGGCTTTCGCCTAATAGTTCACCTTCGGAAAGAAATCGCCGCGGCCTTCGGGAACGGTGTCGAGCAATCCCCAGACGGGGTCGACGCTGTCCAGCCCGCGGTGATCCTGCCCGGGGGGCTCGGGCGCGAACACCAGCTCGCTGCCCCAGAAGTGACGGATCATGTCGCCGTCGCGGGTGAAGACGTTGAGCATCGGCTCATCGTGGCTTTCGCCCTCGCCATAGCCCCGCTCGGCCCGCATCGCCGCCGGCATGCCGGCGGTGTTGCCATAATAGTCCGCGGGATAGGCGTTGCCGGCGGTCGAGAGCAGCTGGAGGTGGTTCCAGCCGCGTGCATGCGCCCAGGCGGTCAGTCGCGCGATCGGGGAGCGCGCGGCGACGTAGAGCGGCGCGCGTTGGGTCATGTGTCGCGCGGCGCCGTCGAGGCCGTCGAGCAGGTGCGTACAACCGGGGCACGGGTTGTCGCGCTCGGGCCCGTACATATAGCTGTAGATCAGGATCGTCGGAAAATCGCCGAACAGCTCGGACAACCGCACCGGCTCGGGGCGGAAGTCCGCACCGATGCGCTCGAACACATAGTCCTCGGGCACTGCGCCGCCCGGTGGAAGCGCGCGGCGCATCGCGGCCACGGCCTCCGTCTGGCGGCGCAGTTCGATCTCCGCATCGAGCAGCGCGTTGCGCGCCGCGCGATATTCATGGCTTTCGTTCGGGAAGGCCATGCGCACGAAGTCTGTCGACATGGTTCAGGCCTCCGCCCTGGCTCCCTCCGCAAGCGCGGCGAGCTGGTCCGCAACCGCGGCCCAGCCGGGTTCGAAGCCCATCTGCTTGTGCTGGTTATAGGCTTCTTCGGTCCAGTGCCGCGCGCGGCCGGTGTAGCGGGTCTTGTCGCCCTCGGCTTCGAACTCGAAGAAGCCGACCATGAAGGGCCCCGCAGGCTCCCAGTCGCCCGTGAAGGCATCGGTGAAGACCACGCGCTTGCCGGGCACGGCCTCGAGGATCATGCCCTCCATCGCGTTCACTTCGCCGTTGGGGCCGTACATGACCGTCTTCGACCGGCCACCGGCGCGCAGGTCCCATTCGACCTCGGCGCGCCACGGCCTGGGGCAGAACCATTCGTTGGTCCGTTCGGTGAAGACGCGCCACACGACGTCCACCGGGGCATCGATCAGCCGCGTGATCGAGAGCTCATATTGCGCCATCGTCCTCTCCCTTACCTGGTCCCGACCAGCCCGAAGACCGCACCTTGCGGGTCGGTGGCCACGAGCACCCATTCGCCGCCGGGT
>DATLJJ010000555.1:0-4739 GCA_035538975.1 Sphingomonas sp.
AGCAGTCCCTTGGCGTCATGGGGCGTCGAGGGGATCACCGTCTTGATGCCCGAGACGTGCGTGAAGATGCCCTCGGGCGACTGCGAGTGCGTCTGGCCGCCGAAGATGCCGCCGCCATAGGGCGAGCGCACCGTGATCGGCGCGATGAAGTCCGCCGCCGAGCGATAGCGCAGCCGCGCCGCTTCGGAGACGAGCTGGTCGAGCGCGGGATAGATGTAATCGGCGAACTGGATCTCGGGGACCGGGCGCAGGCCATAGGCGCCCATGCCGATCGCGACGCCGATGATGCCGATCTCGGTGATCGGCGTGTCGAAGGCGCGGGTCTTGCCGTACTTCGCCTGCAGCCCGGCCGTGGCGCGGAAGACGCCGCCGAAATAGCCGACATCCTCGCCCATCACGACGACGTTCGGGTCGCGCTCCATCATCACGTCCATGGCGGAGTTGATCGCCTGGATCATGTTCATGCGTGTGGTCTGGGTCTCGCTCACAGGCCGGCCGCCTTCTGCTCGTCGAGCATCTGCTGCTGCTGTTCCTTGAGGTGCCAGGGGATCTGCTCGAACACGCCTTCGAACATGCTCTCGAAGGGCTGGTGGAGACCGTGGCCGAGGATGCCGTTCTTCTCGGCTTCCTTCTGCGCGCGCTTCACTTCCTCGGCGCATTCGAGGTCCATCGCGGCGTGACGCTCTTCGTCCCATTCGCCGAGCGCGATGAGATGGTCCTTGAGGCGGCGGATCGGGTCGCCGAGCGGCCAGGCATTGGGCTCGCCCGCCGAGCGGTACGCCGTGGGATCGTCGGAGGTGGAGTGTCCCTCTGCACGATAGGTGAAATGCTCGATCAGCGTCGGCCCCTGATTGGTGCGCGCGCGCTCGGCCGCCCAGAGGGTGGCGGCGTAGACTGCGAGCGCGTCGTTGCCGTCGACGCGCAGCCCGGCGACGCCATAGCCCACGGCGCGCGCGGCGAACGTCGTCGCCTCGGCACCGGCGAAGCCCGAGAAGCTCGAGATCGCCCATTGGTTGTTGACGACGTTGAGGATGACGGGCGCCTTGTAGACCGTCGCGAAGGTCATCGCCGAGTGGAAGTCGCCCTCGGCCGTCGAGCCCTCACCGCACCAGGTGGCGGCGATGCGCGTGTCGCCCTTGGCCGCGCTCGCCATCGCCCAGCCGACCGCCTGCGGATATTGCGTCGCGAGGTTGCCCGAGATCGAGAAGAAGCCGAATTCCTTCGCCGAATACATGATCGGCAGCTGCCGGCCCTGCAGCGGATCACCCTTGTTCGAGTAGATCTGGTTCATCATCTGCACGAGCGGATAGCCGCGCGTGATCAGGATGCCCTGCTGCCGGTAGCTGGGGAAGCACATGTCGTCGGCGGCGAGCGCCATCGCGGCGGCGACCGACACGGCTTCCTCACCCGTCGACTTCATGTAGAAGCTGGTCTTGCCCTGACGCTGGGCGCGGAACATGCGCTCGTCGAAGGCGCGGGTGAGCGCCATGCTGCGCAACATCTTGCGAAGCGCGTCCGCGTCGAGCCGCGGGTTCCACGGGCCCACCGCCTGCCCTGATTCGTCGAGCACGCGCACCAGCCCATAGGCGAGCTCGCGGAAGGCGGAGGCGGGTTCGGCGGTGTCGGGGCGGCGTGCCGAGCCGGCGGGCGGCACGTCGATGTCGCTGAAGTCCGCGACGTCGCCGGGGCGGAACCGGGGCTCCGGCACGTGCAGCGAAAGCGGGGGCAGGTTGGCGCGCGAGGCGTCCATGGTCTCTCCGGATAACGGCCGTGTCGCCCCGGAGAACGCACGGAATCGATTTCCGAACCTTGTTATAAAATTTCAAAAGCCTTGTCGAGTAGGTCAGTAGCGCTGACCTTGATCAGGCCGTTGCCGGCGCCTCCGCAACGCCCGCGCCCTTGCCGAGAAAGCGGTTGTACGCCCAGCTGATGCCGATCAGCGCGACGCCGAGCGCAAGGAACGAGAGGATGCGCAGAACGCCTTCGAGCGCGGCAGCGTCGATCAGGAAGACCTTGAAGGTGACGGCGGTGAGCAGACCCAGGCCGAACAGGCGCAGGTCGCGTGCCGAGGCAGTGATTCCGCGCCACAGCCAGAAGAGCGCGAGCCCGAGCAGTGCGGCCGAATAACCGGTGTTCTCGAGCGTGCCGACGGGACCGGTGAGCAGGCTGCCGTGCGTCGCCTGACGCACCGCGGCGAGCAAAGTCGCGATGGTGAGCACCGCGGCGCCTGCGCGGATCGGCGGGGTGGAGGCTAGCGTCCAGAGCCAGAAGGCGGCGAGGCCGAGGTGGAGCACCGCGGCGTTGAGCAGCGGGATCGGCCCCACTGCCTGCGGCTCGATCACCGGAGTCAGCACGACGAGATCGAACCAGACCAGCCGGGCAAGGCCGAGCGTGAGCAGCACGCCGCCGAGGCTGGGCAGCAGATTGCGGCGAAGCAGCGCCCAGCCGGTCCCGAGGCAGATCTGGGTGAGCAGCGCGCGCTCGACGAAGCCGAGGCTGGCGAAGCGCGGCAAGGTGGCGATGGCGAACGGCTGCTTGGCGAGCGCATAGAGGAGCAGGACGCCGAGCGTGATCGCCGCCGCGCCGACAAAGCGGCGGGCGCGGCCGAGCTGGGCGCGGTCGAACAGGATCGCGATCGTCGCCGCTACGGGCAGCGCGAGCGTGCGGAACAGGTCGGCGAGTGGCGGCAGACGCAAATAGGGCAACCGGTCGCCGGTGGCGGAGGCGACGACCAGATCGCCCAGCGCCGCGATCGGCAGCGCGGCCGCGAGCAGCGCGGCGAAGAAGGGGAGTGCGGGAAGCTCGTAGAGCTGCGGCGCTCTGGCCGTGCGTGCCCAGGCGGCGAGGCCGAGCAGCGCGAGCGTAAGCGGAAGCGCGATCCACCGGTCGGGCACGAGCTGCGCGAGGCCGAGCACGGCGAGCAGCGCAGTAAAGAGCGTGGCGGCGGTGAGCGCGGTACCGTCGCGGTCGCGCAGCAGCCAGGCGACGCGCGCGCACGCGGCGGCGGCGAGCAGCTCGAGCAGCGCCCAGCCGGTGTCGGAAAGCAGCGAGGGCGCGCAGGCCTGCGCCACCAGCAGCGGCCCTGCGCTGCCGCCCAGCGCGATCAGCGCCCAGCGCGTGCCGCGGGTCGCGAGCGCATGGCCCGGTGCTGCGAAGAGCAACGTCGCGAGCACAGCGGCGATCGGCGTGACGCTCCGCTCGGGCTGGAGCAGCGCGAGCGCTTCGAGCAGCAGCAGGAAGGCAAGTGCGGCGAGCGCGGCGGGCAGGTAGAGCGAATCGCGCCACGACAGGAAAATCGCAGCCGCGGCGAGCACAAGGTAGAAGCCCCAGGCGAGTGCGTCGAAGTCGAGCGCAGGGGCGAGCGCGACGAGCTGGATGAAGCCCGCGACCAGCGGCGCGAGGCGGAGCCAAGGGTTGCGTGCGCCCGCCGCGGGCAGGGCGGCGCTGGCGCAGGCGGCGAGCAGCATGGTGAAGGCGCCGACCGCCGACAGCTCCTGATCGCGGCCCGAGAGTTCGGCGATGAGGAAGTTGATCCAGGCGAAGCCCGCGATGGCGGCGGCGAGCGCGAGCCAGGCCCAGCCCCGGCGGATCGCCAGCGCGAACAGCGCACCGATGAAGAGCGCCAGATAGACGAGCAGCGGGCCGATCCCCGCCGCATCGAACCCCGCGACGAGCGGTGCCGCAAAGCCCCCGATCAGCGCCATGACTGCCGTGGGCGGGCCGTGGCGCAGCGCCAGCGCCATTGCCCCCGCGGTGACGCCCAGCACCAGCACGAAGGCAGTGAGCGGGCTCACCAGATGGTAGAGCGCAGCCGCCATGTAGAGCGTACCGTACAGGCTGGCGACGCCCGCGCCGGCGAGCGCCTGGGCGACGCGCGGATCCTCCGCCGTCGCCGGAAGCCGGCGCGCAGCCTCGCTCGCGGCGATCAGCGCCAGCCCGAACAGCGCCGCCAGCACCGTGCGCGTGGCGGGACCGAGCAATCCGCTCTCGATCGAGTAGCGGACGAGGAAAAAGCCGGCGAGGACGAGCGCGGCCCCGCCGATCCACACCGGCAGGCTGCTGCCGATCAGCGTCTCGAGATTGAAGCTGCGCTCGCGTGGCGCGGCGGGTTCGGCTTGAGGCTGTGGCTCGGCGATCTCCGCGGTACGCACGGGGCGGGGCTCGGCCGGCAGCGGCGCGGCAGGTTGGGCAAATGCTTCAGGTTCGGCCGTGGAGGGGTTCAGCCTCCGCTCCATCCGGGCGAGTTCCGCCCTCGCCGCCGCCCGCGCCGACGCTTCGTCCGCGCTCGCTCCGGAGGCGGACTGTCTCAGCCGCCGGTCAAGCCCGGAAAGCTCGGACTCGACGCGACGCAACTCCTGCTCCAGAATGGCGACGCGCCGAAGGACCCAGAAGAGGCCCACGGCCAGGCCGAGTGCGATCAGGAAAACGAATCCGGTCACTGACTCACTCTTGGCACATCGGGCTCGCGCTGTCGCGGTGGCGAGAAGGCTTGGGTGCTCCAGGCAAGGACGTTCGCCGCATGATGGAGAGGAATGTCCGATGATCGTATTTGGTTCGACGCTTTCGCCCTATGTGCGCAAAGTCATGGTGTTTGGCGCCGAAAAGGGGCTCGAGCTCGAGCTGAAGGCAGCGGGCATGGGCCATGGTGGCCCCGAATTCGCCGCTGCAAGTCCGTTCGGCAAGATGCCGGGGTTCAAGGACGGCGATTTCAGAATCGCCGATTCGACGGCGATCGTCAC
>DATLJJ010000556.1:0-1834 GCA_035538975.1 Sphingomonas sp.
CGCCCTGGAATCTCCTCGGCAAGATCGATCCGATCGGAGCGGAGGCCGGCTACGAGCAGGTCGCTGCACGCGCGCAGGCCGCACTCGACGAAACGGGTGCCCGCTGGATCGCCACCACGGACTACCGCACCTACGCCATGATGCGCTGGCTGTTCCGCGGTCGCGTGCCGGTGATCGAGCTCAACGAGCGCGGCCGTTTCCAGGATTTCCGCGATCCCGGCATGGACAAGATCAGAGGCGAGGCGGGAATTTACGTAGGGCGCGAGCCGGATGATCGATCGTCGGTGTGGGAACATATCCCGGCGAAGCGCCAGCAGCTCGGCAGGGTCGAACGCCGCTGGCGCGGCCTCGTGATGGATACCTATGTGATCGAAAAGCTGACCGGCTGGACCCCGGAGCTGTCCCCGCCGAAGGACTCGCCGTTGTTCCAGTGGAAGGTATTGGCAGGCAATTCGGCGCGAGATCTGCGCGGCTCTTCGTCCCCCTCCAGGGGAGCGTAAGGAGGAGCCACTACTCCTCCCCGTCCTTCTTGCGCAGCAGATCCGTCGCCAGATCCGACAGCTTCGGCGCCGGCAATGCCGCGAACGGCAGCGGCCTCGTGACGTCAATCGCGGCGAGGCCCAGCCGGGCCGTCAGCAGTCCGTTGAGCACGCCTTCTCCCAGCCGCTGCGACAGCTTTGCCGCGATGCCGTGGCCGAGCAGCTGCTGCACCAGGCTGTCGCTCGCGGCCATGCCGCCGGTGATGGCGAGATGGGCGATGACGTGGCGGAGCAGGCGGATCATGCCGAGCGCGCCGGGGCGGCCGCCATAGAGGTAGGCGAGCTGGCGGATCAGGCGCAGCGCGGCGACGAACACGAACAGCACGTCGATCGCGGCGCGCGGGCTTACCGCAGTGACGATCGACACTTTCTGCGCGGCCGACGACACCAGCCGCCGTGCCTCGGCATCCAGCGGCGACATCAACTCGCGCTCGGCAAGGCGGATCATGTCGGCGCCATCGATGATCTCGCCGGCGTGGCTCTCCAGCGTGGCGCGGGCGCGCGCGAGTTGCGGATTCTGATGCGCGATCTGGAGCAGGTCCTGCACGATGACTCGGCTCTCCTTGCGGTCGTCGCTGGCGAGCACGGCCGCTGCGCGCTGATGCAGCTTCTCGATCGTCGCAAGCCGTGCCAGCCCAAATGCCTCGCGTCCGATCACGACGGCAAGTGCCAGCGCGGTGACGAAAGCGAAGGCGAGGCCGACGAAGCCGAGCGTTTCGCTGCGCGCAAACAAATCCTCGATCAGATGGACCACGCCCAGCCCCACGCCAAGCAGCGTCAGCCCGGCGAGACCGGACCAGAACAGGGTTCCCCAGGGAAAACGGCGTCGCGCGGTCAGCGCGGCCTCGATCGGCACCGGTAGCATCGCCGGATCATGCTCCGGCGTGATCTGGATCGTGCCGCGACCGAGCCGTCCCGTCTCGTCGGCTTCGGCGACGACGACGGCGGGATCGTCGAGCCGGAATGTCGCCGGCCGCCGCTGCTGGGATCGATCATTCATGCGAGCTTGTCTCCGATCAGGAACTGCAAGGCACGGTCGAGGCGGATGTGTGGCAGCGTCGGCTCGTTAGTGCCTTCGCGTGCGAGCTTGGGCGGGCGGAAGCGCAGGAAGCGGAAGTCGCTCTTGCCGGCGGCCTGCGTCGAGAGGCCGCGGAACGCGTCCGTGCCGTTGAACAGCGGCTCGGGATCGACGGGCAGATCGCCGGGAAACGTCGCAACCTCGGTGTTGCCGTCGAAGAACTCGCCGCCCGCGCTCTCGCCCGCAGCCGGCGTTCCCAGGATCGACGGCAGTCTGT
>DATLJJ010000557.1:0-4593 GCA_035538975.1 Sphingomonas sp.
CGAAGCGGGCGAGCCGGGCGAGGCGTCGCACCGCGGCCGGGGTGTTGGGATCGCGCTCGATCCCGCGCAGCGCACCGTGGCGCGCAAGGATTCGGCCCCATTTGAACAGGCGCCAGAGATGGACGGCGGGTGCGGTCACTCGGCTAGATCTTCCAGCCCGAATGGATCGCCACCAGCCCGCCGAGCAGCGGCTCGACCTTCGTCTGGCTGAAGCCGGCCTCGCCGATCATCCGCTCGAAGGTCGGCATGTCCGGGAAGCGGCGGATCGATTCGATCAGGTAGCGGTAGCTCTCGGCATCGTTGGCGAGCAGCTTGCCCAGCCGCGGGACGAGATGGTGCGAATAGGCGTCGTACACCTCGGCGAAGCCGGGCCACTGGGTGGTCGAGAATTCGAGGCAATAGAAGCGCCCGCCGCGCTTCAATACGCGGTGCGCCTCGCGGAGTGCCTTGGGAATGTCGGTGACGTTCCGGATGCCGAACGCGATGGTGTAGGCATCGAAGAAGCGGTCGGGGAACTGGAGTGTCTCGGCATTGGCCTCGGTCCACACCATGCCGTCCAGCCCGCGCTTGGCGGCGCGCTCCACGCCGACGGCGAGCATCTCGGGGTTGATGTCGGCGACGGTGATCGCCGCGCCCGAGGGCGCCATGCGGAAGGCGATGTCGCCGGTGCCGCCGGCCATGTCGAGGATATGCTCGCCCGCGCGCGGCTTCACGCGGCGGACGAACAGATCCTTCCACACGCGGTGCAGGCCGCCTGACATGGCGTCGTTCATCAGGTCGTAGCGCGAGGCGACATTGGAGAAGACCGCGCGCACGCGCTGTGTCTTTTCCTCGGGGGCGACGTCTTCGTAGCCGAAGGAGACGGTGTCGGACATGGGGGTGCTCTAGCGACGGGCGCGGACGGGGGCTAGGGGGTTGCAATGCCCGAGCTTCCCGAAGTCGAGACGACCGTCCGCGGCCTCGAACCCGTCCTCGCCGGCCAGCGGATCGAACGCGTGACGCTGCGCCGCGCCGACCTGCGCCGGCCGTTCCCGCCCGATCTCGGCCAGCGGCTCACCGGTGCGCGCGTGACCGGGCTCGGCCGGCGCGCGAAATACGGGCTGGTCGATACCGACCGCGGCGACACGCTGGTGTTCCACCTCGGTATGTCCGGCCGGTGGCGAATCGATCCCGACGCGCTGGGCGCGCACGACCATTTCGTGATCGAGACCGCCGCACACCGCCTCGCGCTCAACGACGCGCGGCGCTTCGGCTCGCTTGACCTGGTGCCCACCGATTCGCTTGCCGAATGGCCCGCCTTTGCCGCGCTGGGTCCCGAGCCGCTGGGGCCGGACTTCACCGCCGCACACCTTGCCCGCGCCTTCAAGGACCGAATCGCGCCGGTGAAGGCGTTGCTGCTCGACCAGCGCGTGGTGGCCGGGCTGGGCAACATCTATGTCTGCGAAGCGCTGCATCTGGCGCACATCGACCCGGCACGCGCCGGCGGTACGATCTCGAAGCCCCGGCTGGCGCGGCTGGTCGACGCTGTCCGGGAAGTGCTTGCCGCAGCGATCGAAGCGGGGGGATCGACGCTGCGCGATTACGCGCGGCCCTCGGGCGAGCTCGGCTATTTCGCCAACCAGTGGCGCGCCTATGGGCGTGAGGGCGAGCCGTGCATCTGCGGCGGCACGATCGCGCGGCGAGTCGATTCGGGGCGATCGACCTTCTGGTGTCCGAAATGTCAGCGCTGATGGTTGACCCGAATCGGGGGAGAGGCTAAGGGGCCCGTCTTTCCGGGCGTGGGCTGGTTCCCGCGCCCTTCCAATTTCGAGCAGGAACGAGACGGCATGGCGAATACGCCGCAGGCAAAGAAGCGTATCCGGCGGAACGACCGCCGCGCTGAGATCAACGGTGCGCGCGTGAGCCGCATCCGCACCTTCATCAAGAAGGTCGAGTCGGCGCTCGATTCGGGCGACAAGGCCGCCGCTGCTGCCGCGCTCAGCGCTGCCCAGCCGGAACTGGCCCGCGGCGTCGCCAAGGGCGTGCTTCACAAGAACACCGCCTCGCGCAAGTTCTCGCGTCTGACTAAGCGCCTGCAAGCGCTCGCGTAATCGTCACATTTCCGTAATGATGACCCCGCCGGAGCTGCTCCGGCGGGGTTTTTCGCGTGTGCAAAACGGCGTTTGCCCTGCATAGTTCAGCAGGTGCTGATAAGTCGCGGAAATCCTGCGATTCGCATTACGCTGCGCCGCGGTCGTCCGGCTAAGTTGTTGATTTCACAGGCATGAAATCCAAAAATGGCGGAATTCCGCGGGTTGTGCCGAGTCAACAAAACTATTTCAGTTTCTTTGCATGGCTGACACTTGATCGACTCGAAGCAGCGTTCCTAAAACAAACCTCCCGGCCGTGTTCATGTCGGGCTTTGTGAGCTCAAAGCGCCTGCCCGCGGGGGGCAAATTCCGGCAGCGGCGAGCCTTGGGTCGAATCGATTTAGCGCGCGGGAGCTGTTGCTTCCCGCAAAGGAGGGGTGCGTCGTCGTGACACAGGTTCAGGCCTTGGAACGGAGCGGAACGGAAGCTGTCAGCAAGGCCTGGAGCCATGTGCGCGGCAACCTGCGACGTTCGGCGGGCCAGCGCCTGTTCGATCAGTGGCTCAAGCCCGTCGAGTTGATTCCGGGCTCGACGCCCGAAGCGATTCGGCTGGGCCTGCCCTCGGCGTTCATGACCCAGTGGGTGAAGAATCACTATTCGGAGCGGCTGCTGCTCGAATTCCGCGGCGTGCTGCCCGAAGTGCTGAGCGTCACGATCGAGACGATGGCCGAGGAGCCCCAGCGCGTGCTCAAGGTCGAGCCGGTCGCGGCGCCCGTCGCGGCACCGGCCGCCGAGCGTCCGACGTTCGACGCGCGCTTCACCTTCGAGCGATTCGTGACCGACGCGACCAACCGGGTGGCGTTCAACGCCGCCAAAGCGATCGCGCAGCCCGGCGTTCCGCAGTTCAGCCCGCTCTACCTCCACGCCGGCACCGGCCAGGGCAAGACGCACCTGATGCACGCGATCGGCCAGACATTTCTCGATGCCAACCCGAACGCGACGGCGATCTACGTCACGGCAGAACGCTTCATGTTCGAGTTCGTCCAGGCACTGCGCAACAAGGACACGCATTCGTTCAAGCGTCGGCTGCGCTCGGTCGACCTGCTGATGATCGACGATCTGCAGTTCATCGGCGGCAAGGACGCGACGCAGGAAGAGTTCTTCCACACCGTCAACGAGTTCATGTCGTCGGGCAAAAGGCTGGTGATCGCCGCCGATCGCGCGCCGCAGTCGCTCGAGGGTTTCGAGCCGCGGCTCGCGAGCCGGCTCGGCTCGGGGCTGGTCGCCGACATCAAGCCCGCCGAGCTCGATCTGCGCCGCCGTATCGTGGTGCGCAAGCTGGGCGACATGCCCGCGGTGGCGATGCCCGACGAAGTGATCGATCTGCTGGCGGCGCGCATCACCTCGAACGTGCGCGAGCTCGAAGGCGCGCTCAACCGGCTGGTGGCCTATGCCAACCTCTCGAACGAGCCGATCACGATCGACTTCGCGGTCACCACGCTCGGCGAGGTCCTGCGCAGCGCCCAGCGCCGCATCACGATCGACGAGATCCAGCGCGCGGTCTCGGCGCATTTCGAAGTCAAGCAGATCGACCTGATCTCGGAGCGCCGCGCGGTGGCCATCGCGCGTCCGCGCCAGATCGCCATGTATCTCGCCAAGCGTCTCACGACGCGTTCGCTGCCTGAGATCGGGCGCAAGTTCGGCAACCGCGACCATTCGACCGTGATCCATGCGGTGCGCCGCATCGAGGAGCTGCGCGGCAAGGACGTGGAGATCGACGGCGCGGTGCGCACGCTGATGCGCACGCTGGAGGGCTGAGGCCCGAGTCGAAGAGCTTCCCACCCTCGGGTGGGCGGGGTGGAGGAGCCGAGAGCGGGGCAACGCCTGGGTCACGCCTCCACCCCGATTGATCTCAGCCCCTCAGGGCACGATCCGGAACCAATAGCTGTAGTTGGTCGCAGCGCCGCCGACGCTCACGCCGTTGATGCTCACGTCGTAGACGATGTTCGGCTGCAGTCCGCTCACGAAGAATTGCAGGTTGTTCGGCAGGCCATAGCCGTCGTTGTCCCAGCGCTGGCGCGACACCGCGAGCGTGCCGCCGCCGCGCTGGCGCACGGTGACCGTTGCGTTCGCGAAGCTGACGTTGGTGTTGCCCCAGCGGTTCGTGGGATTGGAGATCACGCCGAACGACAGCAGCGCGTTGGTGTCGAACAGCCGCGCGGGATAATCCTCGAAAGGATAGGCGACATAGGGCGGCAGCGGACCGGTGGGGCCTGCGGGACCGGCGGTGTCGAATACCTTCATCGCCGCGGCATCGGTACGGGTATAGGTCGCGTGCGGGCCCGCAACGCGGCCATAGGCGACCGAACCCAGGAACGGATCGAGCAGCCAGCGTCGGTGGCCCACGCTCTCGGCCGTGAGATTGTCGATCTCGGTCAGCCAGCCGGCGAGAATCTGCTCGTCGGTGAGCAGCGTCAGCCCCGATCCAAGCCCGCCGTAGAGATTGCTCGCACCCGCGGCGGCC
>DATLJJ010000558.1:0-2374 GCA_035538975.1 Sphingomonas sp.
CGCAGGTGCGTGACCGATTTGCGCTGGCCGGGCTCGAGCAATGCGTCGTCGGCCTGCGGCGGGAGGTCACGCGGATCGACCACCGGCAGCGCGCGCGAAAGTTCGCCCAGCTCGCCCAACTCCTTGGGCGTCATCGCGATCTGGTGCGGACCGCGCCGGCCCAAGATGGTGATCGTGTCGATATGCGCACCGCGCAGCGCCGTCAGCGCGTGGCCGACGATGTCCGATCCGGCGAACTCGCTCTCGTCCTTGGCGAGGATACGCGCCACGTCGAGCGCGACGTTGCCGTTGCCGATCACCACTGCACCTGGTCCATCGAGCAACGGCGCGAGGTCGACATGGTCGGGATGGCCGTTGTACCAGCCGACGAACGCCGCGGAGCCGACGACGCCGGGCAGATCGGCGCCGGGCACTTCGAGCGGCCGGTCGTGCGGAGCGCCGGTAGCGAGCACCACCGCATCGTAAAGCGCGCACAGCTCATCGATCGAGACGTCGCGGCCGATGCTCACATTGCCGACGAAGCGGACATTGTCGGTAAGCGCCACCGCCTCGTAGCGCCGCGAGACGCCCTTGATCGACTGGTGATCGGGCGCCACGCCGCTGCGGATCAGGCCAAAGGGGACGGGCAGGCGATCGATGATGTCGACGCGCACCTGATCGCCGAACTGCTTCTGGCAGGCCTCGGCGGTGTAATAGCCCGCGGGGCCCGATCCGATCACGGCGATATGGCGCATGGGCATCCTCCCGCTATTGCCCGGTGATGGTAGCTTGCCCCTTACGCCGCGCAAGGCCATGACCGCCGGCAATGAGCTGGATCGAGACTGTCGCCGCGCTGCTGGGGCTGGCCAACGTGGCGCTGGTCGTGCGCCGGAGCATGTGGAACTATCCGTTCGGGCTCGTGATGGTCGCGCTCTACGGCTTCGTCTTCTTCGAGGCCAAGCTGTATAGCGACATGCTGCTCCAGGTCTTCTTCTTCGCGGTCCAGCTCTACGGCTGGTGGAACTGGAGCCGTTCGCGCGCCGAAGTCGGCGAGGTGCGGGTCGAGCAAATGAGGGGCAGGGCGCGGTTCCAATGGCTCGCGGGCTGCGCGATCGCGGCGGCGGGCTGGGGCATGCTGATGCATCGCTTCACCGACGCTGCCTTTCCGTGGTGGGACGGCACGATCGCGGTGCTGAGCGTTGCCGCGCAGATCCTGCAATCGCGCCGCAAGCTCGAGAGCTGGGTGTTGTGGATCGCGGTCGATCTGCTTGCGATCCCGCTGTTCGCGGTCAAGGAGCTGTGGCTCACTGCCGGGCTCTACGGCGTGTTCCTCGCCCTGTCGGTGTGGGGGCTGGTCGGTTGGGCGCGCGCGGTGCGGCGATGATCCCGCGCACCATCTGCCTGCATGGGCCCGAGAGCACCGGCAAGTCGACGCTCGCGCCGCGTCTTGCTGCGCTTTTCGGCGGCGTGGTGGTCGATGAATATGGCCGTGAATATGCCGAGGCGCACGGCATCGATTTCACCATGGACGATCTCGTCGCGATCGCAGTCGAGCATGACCGCCGGGCCCGGGCGCTGCTCGCCGCGGGCGCCGATCCGCTGATCCTCGACACCGATCCGTTGATGACTGCGGTCTGGGCCGACATGCTGTTCGGCCGTCGCGATTCCTGGTTCGACAGCTGGACCGGCACGGCAGACCTATATCTGCTGCTCGACATCGACTTGCCCTGGATCGAGGACGGCACACGCCTGTTCGGCAGCGTCGAGGAGCGGCGCCGCTTCTTCGACTTCTCCCGCGCCGAGCTTGATCGTCGCGGCGTGCGCTGGGCGCTTGTTTCGGGACATGGGGAGGCGCGGTTCGAAGCGGCCGTGGCCGCGATCGAAGCCGCCGGCGCCGGGAAGATTCCGAACGTCCGAGAATGACGGGCATTTGTAACGCCTTCGACACAAATCGCTCCTAGGCGCAGCCCCGCGAAGAAATTCGACCGGGGAAAAATCAGTCTTAACCGCGTGGTGTGGCGAGCCCGATTGCGGCGACGAAGAGTCGTGCGCGCGGCGATCGTCCATGCTGCCGAATGCCGAGGAAGATCATGCTCAAGATCAATTCGAAGAAGGCGCTGTACCTCCTTGGCGCCGGCCTTGCCGCGCTGACCTCCAGCGCCGCGTCCGCGCAAAATGCGGCGGGCAACGACGGGGCGCCCGACGAGATCATCGTCACGGCCGAGCGGCGCCCCGAGAACCAGCAGGACGTGCCCGTCTCGGTCGCTGTGATCAGCGGGCAGGCTTCGCGCGACATCTCGGCCGGCGGCGACGACACGCTGCTGGCGCTGTCGGGCAAGGTGCCGAGCTTCTATGCCGAGACCACCACGGGCCGCATCTTCCCGCGCTTCTACAT
>DATLJJ010000559.1:0-9725 GCA_035538975.1 Sphingomonas sp.
GAGGAACTTGCCGGGATCGCTCGCCAGCCGGATCGCCATTGCGGCGCCGCGGTTGGTGCGCGCCATCCCCTCCAGCCGCGCCGGGCGCGCGGAGACGATCGCGAGCTCCGACATCGAAAAGAGGCCATTCACGGCGACCAGCACGAGGATGATCGCGACATCGATCCAGGGGAAAGGTGTGTCCATGGTGAGGCGGCATCTCATAGCCGCACTGGGGCGCGCTTCACAATGGCCGGTGATTCCGACCGATTCCAGGCGTTTGGTCATTGCAGGTTCAGTGCGCACGCGGAACAACCTCGGCGGCGGAGAATTCCTCCGCCATGGGGTGGGCCCAGGCTTTTAGGAGGAACAACATGATCAAGGCCGGCAAGGCTCTGACCATCGCCGCGCTCGCGGCCACCACGCTCACCGGGGGCTGCGTCACCGATCCAAACACCGGCCAGAAGCGCATCTCGCGCGCGGCGATCGGCGGCGGCGTGGGCGCGCTCGGCGGCTATCTGCTCGGCGACCTCGTCGGCGGACGCCGCGACCGTACCGAGAAGATCGTCGGCGCCGGCCTCGGAGGCCTCGCGGGCGTTGCGGTGGGCGCATATATCGACCGGCAGGAGCAGGAGCTCCGCCGCCGCACCGCGGGCACCGATGTCGACGTGATCCGGCAGGGCGACGACCTGCTGCTGCGCATGCCGTCGAACGTCACCTTCGCGACGAACGAGGCGGCGATCCAGTCGCAGTTCCGTCCGACGCTCGATCAGGTCGCCGACGTGCTCAAGCAATACAACCAGACCTATGTCGACGTGTACGGCCACACCGATTCGACCGGCACTGATGCCTATAACCAGACGCTGTCGGAGCGCCGCGCGCAATCGGTGGCGGACTATCTGTCGACGCACGGCGTCCAGAGCGCGCGCCTCGGCACCCGCGGCTTCGGCGAGACCCAGCCGATCGCGAGCAACGACACCGAGGAAGGCAAGGCCGCCAACCGTCGCGTCGAGATCAAGCTCGTCCCGATCCGCCAGAGCGATCTGGGCTGAGCCGGCTCCGGGAGCCCCCCCGCTCGTGGGGAGGCTCCCGGTCGCCTCCGCTTTCGCTCCCGTTCCGAATCCTCTATCAATGGGCAAAATCTGTCCCGGGGGAGGGGCGAAACCATGGCCGGATTTCCATCGCAGCGTGCGGGCGTCTTCTATCTGACCGAAGGGGGTCAGGAGACCGAGATCCTCTATCGCCACGGGCACGACCTGCCCGAATTCGCCATGTATCCGCTGCTCTCCAACGCCGCAGCGATGGCCGATCTCAAGGCGATGTACGCCCGCGTCCTCGATGTCGCGGCCAAACATGGCTTTGCCGCGCTGATCAGCGGCCTCGACTATCGCGCCAGCCCCGATTGGGGCGAGAAGCTCGGCTATTCGCGCGCCGCGCTCGCGGAAGCGATCGAACAGTCGATCGCCTTTCTGCGCGACGTTGCGCGGCCCTATCAGGACCAGGTCTCCGAAATCCGCATCGGCGGAATGGTCGGTCCACGCGGCGATGCCTACGCCCTCAACCGCACGATCACCGCCGAGGAGGCCGAGGAATATCATAGCTTTCAGCTCGAAGTGCTGGCCCGCGCCGGCGTCGACCTGGTGAGCGCCGTGACCTTCAACAACGTCCCCGAGGCGGTTGGCGTCGCCCGCGCGGCGGCGCGTGTCGGACTGCCGCTTGCTGTCGCTTTCACGCTCGACGCCAACCATCGTCTCCAGTCGGGACCGAGCGTCCGGGAAGCCGTGGAGGCGGTCGACGCCGCGTCCGGAGACGCACGGCCGGCCTTTTACGGCCTAAACTGCTCGCACCCGATCGAATTCGAACCCGCGCTCGAGGCGGGGAACTGGATCCTGCGGCTGCGCGCGCTCCGTCCCAATGCGAGCTCGATGGACAAGATGGCGCTGTGCGACATCGGCCATCTCGAGGAAGGCGATCCCGCCGATCTGGGCGCGCGCATGGGGGCGCTGGCGCGGCGCTATCCGCACATCGACATCTGGGGAGGATGTTGCGGCACCTGGGATCGGCATCTCGACGCGATCGCCGCCAGCGTCCGGGCGGCCTAGTCTCCGCCGGCCTGGTCGCGCCGCTCCCGGAAGAACTTCCGCAGCAGCGCCCCCGCCTCGGCCTCGCCGATTCCGGGATAGACTTCCGGCCGGTGGTGGCAGGTCGGCTGCGCGAAGAAGCGCGGTCCGTGCTCCACCGCGCCGCCCTTCGGATCGCTCGCGCCATAATAGAGCCGCGCGATCCGGGCGTGCGCAATCGCGCCTGCGCACATCGCGCAAGGCTCCAGCGTCACCCACAGGTCGCAATCCTCCAGCCGCTCGCGGCCGAGCAGCCGTGCGCCTTCGCGGATCACGCGCATCTCGGCATGGGCAGTCGGGTCGGACAGCGTACGCGGCGCGTTCGCCGCCGCCACGATCACTTCACCGCCGCGCACCAGCACCGCGCCGACGGGCACTTCGCCCGCTTCGGCGGCAGCTTCGGCCGCGTCGAGCGCGGCCCGCATCGGAGGGGGAAGCGGAAACATCGCGCGGGCTTAGCGATTCGCCCGGCGCGCGTCACCTCAGGCAGCGGCAGGCTCCACCGGGGCAGCATGCACAGGTTCGCGCCGGAGCACGATCCAGAGCGCATAGGCCACCCCCGGCAAGAAACCGAGCAGCGTCAGTCCGCAGCTGATCAGGAATTCGGCACGCGACCCGCGCTCCAGATAGACGCCGAGCGGCGGCAGCAGCGCCGCCGCGGCAACGCGGCCCGGGCGCGCCTTCATTGCGCCGTCGGCGCAGGCGTCGGCGCAGTGCCCGCCTGCTTCACTTCGATCTGGGGAACCGCCACTGTCTTGTTCGTCATTTCCACCGTCGGCACCTGAACGGTCTTGTTGGTGGTGCCGATCCCGACGGTTCCCGTCTCGGCCTTGAACTTGGGCAGTTGGCCGCCCTCCGCGCCGACGGTCAGCCGCGGCAGCGAGGCGCCTTGCTGCTGTTCGATGCGGATCATGCCGATCGCCATCAGGATCACCACCGCCAGCAAAGCCAGCCCTATCAGAACCAGGATTGCACGCATTCGCTTCCTCTTCCCCTGACGGATCGACAGCGTTACCAACGTGCAACAACCGTCCGGGTTGCGGCCCCGGACGCGCTTTGATCGGCGAATCGGTTGACGCACCGTCCCATAAAGGCTATCGGCGCGGCCTTTCCGGACCGGGTCAGTGCCCGGCCCCAAACCAGGATTTGAAGCGATGTCGCGCATTTGCGAGCTGACCGGCAAGGGCCGGCAGGTGGGACACAACGTCTCCCACGCCAACAACAAGACCAAGCGTACGTTCCTGCCGAACCTGCAGAACGTCACGCTGATCTCGGACGCGCTGGGCCGCAGCGTGCGCCTGCGCGTGTCGACGCACGGCCTGCGTTCGGTCGAGCACAATGGCGGTCTCGACAATTGGCTGCTCAAGACCAGCGACGACGATCTCTCGCTGCGTGCGCGCCGCCTGAAGCGCGAAGTGCGCAAGGCGACCGCAGCCGCTCCGGCCGCGGCCTAATTCCCTTTCTCCGGCTCGGGCGGCAGCTCGAGCCGGAACTTCAACAGCAGCGACGCTTCCCAGAACTGGGAGTTGTCGTCCGAGACGATCCACGCGATCGTCTCATTGCCCTCGCGCGTCACCGCGATCCCCTCGAAATTGTCGTGCAGCAGCGGCCCCGCCAGCGTGGCGATCTCGCGCCCCTGCACCACAGCGCCCTGCTTCACTCCTCGCGCGTCGGCCAGCGCCAGCTTCGCCGTGAACAGCCCCACCGGCCTGAAATCGCGGTTGAGCACCAGCAGCCGCCCGTCGGGGAGTTCGGCCAGATCCACCGGATTGTAGCCCGCCGGAGGCACATAGGCGAAGCGCAGCGGCGCGGAGCCGGGCTCGGTCGGGTCGCCCGCGAAGCGCAGCGCCTCGCGCGCCTTCGGCTTCCCCTTCGGGCGCGCCGTCTCCGAAATCACCAGGAACGCACCGCTGCGCAGCCGCACCATCGCCTCGGGTCCGCCGGCGACGGGCCAATCGGCCATCTCGCGCGGGTTTGCTTGGCGTTCGGCATGCGCGAAGCCGTCGTCATAGCGCCAGATAGCGTTATGGTTCTCGAAGCCCACCCACAGGCGGCCGGTGGCAGGGTCGCGCGCGAGCGATTCCGAATCGCGCTGGCGTTTGCGCCATCCCGTGCCCGGGCCGCCCGGCAGATCGCCATAGGCGAGCGCATGCGGGCGCAGGTCCGCGCCCATGCGGAAGCGGACGATGTTGCCTGCGTCGCTCAGCAGCGTGAACCGGTCACCATCGACCTGAATCGCCGAGAAGCCGCCGAAGGCGCGGTCCTCGCTCGATAGCCGCAGACCGCCCAGATAGACGAGCGCACCCGCGCGGCGCACCGCAGGATCCGCGCTCAGCGCCACCGGCGTCGCGCGCATCGGCGCGGTATGGCCCAGCACCTGCCGGACCTGCTCGTCCGAAGTCGAGAGCGGCAGCAGGGCGAGAACGGAGAGCAGCAGCGGAAAGCGCATTGGCGCTCCTCATAGCGGCTCGTACCCCGTCCGCCAGCCTGCGAAAGATGAACGCCAGATGACCGGGGCGTTCAGCAAGGAATCACCGGAACATCGCTAATGACGAACCCGTTGTTTGCGTAACATACCCTCCTGTAGCGTATCGAGGGTCAGGGCCGGCCCCCCCGTCGGGGCCGGCCCTTCGCTTTTCTGGCTTCAGCAAAGCTGAAATCAGTACATGTGCTGGCCGCCGTTGATCGACAGCGTCGATCCGGTAACGAAGCCGGCATCCTCCGAGCAGAGGAACGCCACGCCGCGCGCGATCTCGCTCGCCTGGCCCAGCCGGCCGACGGGGATTTTGGCGACGATCTTCTCGAGCACTTCGGGCGGCACCGCGGCGACCATGTCGGTGTCGATATAGCCCGGCGCGATCGCGTTCACCGTCACGCCCGCGCGCGCACCTTCCTGCGCCAGCGCCTTGGTGAAGCCGTGGATGCCCGATTTCGCCGCGGCATAGTTGACCTGCCCGTATTGACCGGCCTGGCCGTTGATCGAGCCGATGTTGACGATGCGGCCCCATTTGCGCTCGCGCATGCCCGGGAACACCGCATGCGCCATGTTGAAGCAGCCGCCCAGGTTCACGCGGATGACTTCCTCCCACATGTCGCGCGTCATCTTCAGGATCGTGCCGTCGCGCGTGATGCCGGCGTTGTTGACCAGCACGTCGACGGGCCCCAGCTCCGCCTCCACCTGGCGAACGCCCTCGGCGCAGGCGTCGTAATCGCCCACGTCCCACTTGAAGGCGCGCACGCCGGTGCGTTCGGTGAATTCGCGGGCCCTGTCGTCGTTGCCGGCATAGTTGGCGGCAACCGTCATCCCGGCATCCTTGAGCGCCAGGCTGATCGCCTCGCCGATTCCGCGGGTTCCGCCGGTAACGATCGCCACGCGTGCCATGCCGTCCTCTCCTTCGTCCGTTTGCCCGACGCTAGGGCAGACAGGGGTCATTACTCAAGCGGCCCGATAGAGATTTGAGGCCGAAGCGGCGCGTAGAAGCACTTTGTGACAAATCGAAGTGGCGTTCAGCCGATCCAGCCCCGAAGCTCGCGCGCCAGAATCGTGCGGAGCATCGCGATTCCCCCTTCGCTGGCATTGAGGCAGGGCAAATAGGCGAAGTCGGTGCCACCGGCCTCCACGAAGGTCTCGCGCCCGCGGATCGCGATCTCCTCGAGCGTCTCGACGCAATCGGCCGAAAAGCCCGGCGCGACGATCGCCACGCGCTTCACGCCTTTGCCCGGCAGTTCCGCCAGCACCTTGTCGGTGGCGGGCTCGAGCCATTTCGCCCGCCCGAAGCGCGACTGGAAGGTGACGATCAGCTCGCGCGCCCCCAAAACCTCCTTGAGCGCGTCGCCCAGCAGCCGCGCGGTCTCGCGGCAGTGGTCGTGATAGGGATCGCCGAGCAGGCGCGTCCGTTCGGGCATGCCGTGGAAGCTCGCCAGCACGGCATCGGGCGTGAAGTCGAGCGCCGCCAGCGACGCCTCCACGCTCGCCCTGAGCGCATCGATATAGGCCGGATCGTCGTAATAGGGCGGCAGCGTGCGCACCGCCGGCTGCCAGCGCATCCCGGCCAGCGCCGCGAAGGCGCGGTCGTTGGCCGTGGCCGTCGTGGCGGCGCAATATTGCGGGTAGAGCGGGGCGAGCAGGATCCGCTCGCACCCCGCCTGCCTGAGCGCATGCACCCTGTCGGCGATCGCGGGCCGGCCATAGCGCATGGCATAGTCGACGATCACCTCCGGCCCGAATGCCCCCTCGAGCGCCATTGCCTGTTCGCGCGTGATCGCAGCGAGCGGCGACCCGTCCTCGCGCCACACCTGCCTATAGGCATGCGCCGATTTGGCCGGCCGCGTGCGCAGGATCACGCCGCGCAGGATCGGCTGCCACGCGATGGGCGGGATTTCGATCACGCGCCGATCGGACAGGAACTCGGCGAGATAGCGCTTCACCGCACGCGGCTCGGGCGCGTCGGGCGTGCCCAGGTTGACCAGCAGCACGGCTACGCGTGGAGCCGGGATGGCAGGGTGATCGGCAGAAGGGATCATTCGATATCCGAAAGCAGTGGCAGCCGGCGCGATCGCGCGCCGGTGGCGGCCTGAAGTGCATTGGCGATCGCGGGCGCGACCGGCGGCACGGCCAGCTCGCTCACGCCGCCCGGCTCGGCGACGCTGGGGACGATCTCCACGGTGATGTCGGGCGAATCGGCCATGGTGGGGAGCCCCAGCTCGCCCCATTGGCGCACGTCGGCGACATTCTCGGTGAAGCTGGTCGAGCAGCCCGTCGCCGCCGCCAGACCGAAGATCAGTCCGCCCTCGATCTGCTGGCGCACCAGGTCCGGGTTCACCACGCGCCCGCAATCGACGGCAGCGACCAGCCGCTCGACCTTGACGCGCCGGTCGCTCGTCATGCTCGCCTCGGCCATCACTGCGATGTGCGAGCCGCGGAAGGCATGGCAGGCGATCCCCTGCCCGCTCCCGGGAATCCCGCCCTGCCAGCCGCCGAGCTGCGCGGCGAGCTGCAGGCAGCGCGCGAGCCGCGGCTGGCCGCCCAGCATCGCCATGCGGAACGACACCGCCTCCTGCCCGGCGACATGCGCGAGCTCGTCGAGGAAGCTCTCCGTGAAGAAGCAGGTGTAGCTGTGCGCGCCCGAGCGCCAATAGCCCGTCGGGATGCCGATGTCGGCGGGATGATGGTCGATCGCGAAGTTCGGGATGGCATAGGGCGGCAGCGCGCCGTCGATGGCGGCGCGATCGCCGCTCCCGCGCAACGCCATCGCCGCCCCGGCGAGCCCGTCACCCACGAGCAGCCGCTCCGCAAGTTCGTGCCCGCTGTTCGGCGCCGCGATCTTGGCGAGCCAGCCGCTGAGCCGCCCCTGCGCGTCGAGTTTCGCCGTCAGCCGCCCGGCCGCGGCGGTGCGGTAGCGATCGTGCCGGAACTCCTCGCCGCGCGGCCAGACGAGCTGCACCGGCCGCCCGATCCGTTGCGCGAGCACCGCTGCCTGCATCGCGGCATCCTGTTCGAGCCGTGCGCCGAACGAGCCGCCGGCCAGCGTCGGGTGGATCGTCACGGCGCCCTCGCCGAGCCCCGCCGCCCGCGCCGCTGCCGCGCGCGCGAGCCCCGGCGCCTGCGTCGGCAACCACAGGCTCAGCCGCCCGTCGACGATCTGCGCGGTGCAGGTCATCGGCTCGAGCGGCGCGTGCAGCGCCAGTCCCACGCGATACTCCGCCGCCACCACGCGGCTTCCCCGGAAATCGGCGGCCAGATTGCCTGCCTCGGCCAGCCGCGCGCCCTTGCCCTCGAACGCCGCACTCAACGCCGCCTCGATCGAATCGTCGTTGACCACGTCGGCTGGCGTGCGGAAGCGCGGGCGCATCGCGTCGAGCGCGCGGTCGGCTGCCCACCAGTTGCTCGCCACCGCCGCCACCCACTGGTCGGTGGTCACGACCGCGAGCATGCCGGGCACCTTGTTACCCTCGGCCCGGTCGACGCGCACCAGCCCGGTCTCGCCCGTCGGCCCCCGGCGGATCGAGGCATAGACCATGTTCGGCAGCCGCACGTCGCCCGCGAAGACGGCGGTGCCGTCCACCTTGGCGGGCGCGTCGAGCCGCGGCAGCGGCTGGCCGGTGAGCCGCGGCCCCGTGGTGCGCGGCGGCACTTCGCCGGGCACGCTCTCCTCCGCCGCCTCTGCCGCGAGCGCGCCGAAGCCGAGCTTCTGCCCGCCGTGCAGCACCATGCCGCCCGCCGTCGTGCAGGCTTCCCAATCGGCGTTCCAGCGCCGCGCCGCCGCCTTGCACAGCAGCGCGCGCGCCGCCGCGCCGGCCTGCTTCAGCTGCCCCTCGAAATTGCGGACCGACGTCGACGCCCCCGTCAGCATCAGCTCGGCGCTGCGGATATGGCTGTCGCGCATGCGCGCCGGCATCTCGCCGAACGCGGCTTCGAACAGCGTCCCGGCGGCGAGCGCATTGGCATAGAGCGGGTTGAGCGGGGCAGGCTCGACACCGACCAGCTTCCAGTCCGCCCCCAGCTCGTCGGCAAGAATCTGCGGCAGCGCCGTATAGACGCCCTGCCCCTCCTCGCACTGCGGCACCGCGACGGTGACATGCCCGTCGGTGCCGATCTTGAGCCACGCGCCGAACAGGCTCTCGCCCGGATCGGCCGTGAGGTTGGGCGGGTAGGCCCGCGGCCAGGCTGCCCAGGCGACCAGCAGCCCCAGACCGGCGCCGCCGCCGATCAGCAGCGTGCGGCGGTCGATCTTCACTCTCGAATGCGGAGCCATCGCCCCGCTCTATCGCGCCCCGCCCCGCCGCGCCAGCCATCGCGCCCGATCCGTTTCGTCTTGGGTTTGCCGCGCGCCTGCTCTATCCCCGCCGCACACCACCGGGGAACCGATCGACGTGCCAACAGACTTCCTCGCCGCAGCCGCCGGCCACATCCGCTTCCAGGACCTGGGACTCAATCCGGTCGCGCTGTCGCTCGGCTTCTTCGACATCAAATGGTATTCGCTGGCCTATATCGCCGGCATCCTGATCGGCTGGTGGTACCTGCTCAGGCTGCTCGCCCAGCCCGGCGCGCCGATGGACCGCCGCCACGCCGACGACCTCGTCTTCTACGCCACGCTCGGCATCATCCTCGGCGGGCGGCTCGGCTATGTGCTCTTCTACGCGCCCGACATGTTCCTCAAGCCGCTCAGGCTGATCCAGCTCTGGGAAGGCGGCATGTCCTTCCACGGCGGCGTCATCGGCACCACGATCGCGATCATCCTGCTCGCACGGCGCCACGGGCTCAGCTGGCTGCGCATCCACGACTATGTCGCCTGCTGCGTGCCCTTCGGCCTGTTCTTCGGCCGCCTCGCCAATTTCGTGAACGGCGAGCTCTGGGGCAAGCCGACCGACGTCCCCTGGGCGATCGTCTTCCGCAACACCGTCGCGAGCGGCGTGCCCGAACCGGCGCGTCACCCGAGCCAGCTCTACGAGGCGGGGCTCGAGGGCATCGTGCTGTTCGCGATCCTCTGGTGGTTCTTCTGGAGGACCAGGTCGCGCTACGAGCCGGGCAAGCTCGTCGGCATCTTCCTGCTCGGCTATGGCTGCTTCCGCTTCTTCGTCGAGTTCTTCCGCGAGCCCGACCAGCAGTTCGCCGGCACCTTCCTC
>DATLJJ010000560.1:0-3860 GCA_035538975.1 Sphingomonas sp.
TTCTTCAACCAGGTGATGGGCTTGCCGGCGGGTGAGGTGGGCCTCGCGATCATGTGTGCGCTGCTGCTCGACGCCTTCATCGACCCGGCGATCGGCGCGCTCTCCGACCGCACTCGCAGCCGCTGGGGGAGACGGCACCCCTGGATGTACGCCGCGGCGATCCCGATCGCGCTTGGCTGGCTGCTGCTGTGGAACCCGCCCGAGCTTCCCCGAGCGGGGATGCTGATGTGGGTGTTCGGACTTTCGGTGTTCGTCCGCGCGACCGTATCGGCCTACGAGGTCCCCTCGCAGGCGCTCAGCCCCGAGCTTTCGGCGGGGTACGACGCGCGCACGCGGATCATGGCCTATCGCTATCTGTTCGGATGGGCGGGCGGGATGGCGATGCTGATGGTTTCCTATGGCGTGTTTCTCGCTCCCGAACCGGGGCAGGCGAACGGACTGCTCAATCGCCAGGGATATGTGGGCTTTTCGATCTGCGGCGCGGTGGCGATGCTGGTCGCCATCCTCGTCTCGGCGCTCGGCACGCACCGCCAGATCCCGCGCCTCCAGAAACCCGAGGCGGGAGAAGCGTCGACCGCGGGACATTTCCGCGAGGTGGCCGAGACGGTCCGCAACCCGGCTTTCGCGGTGCTGATGGGGGCCGGGCTTTGCTATTACACCGCGCAAGGGGTGAGCTTCGCGCTGTCCAACTATCTCTACAGCCATGTCTGGGGCTTTCACGGCGCCGACTTCCAGTGGCTGGGCGTGATCCTGATGGTCGGCGCGATCGGCGCCTTCCTGTTCGCGCCGCGCGTCGCACGGCGGATCGGCAAGCCCAAAGCGGCGATGGGCTTCATGGGCGCGGCGGGCATCCTGCTCACCCTGCCCTACTGGCTGCGGCTCGCCGGCTTCTTTCCCGACCTCGGCGCCGGGGCATTGCTGCCGGTGCTGCTCGTCATCTTCACCGTCAACGCGGTCTGCGGCATCTCCTCGACCATCCTCGGCGCATCGATGATGGCCGATGTCGTCGAGCATTCGGAGGCCGAGACCGGGCGGCGGTCCGAGGGCGTGTTCTTCGCCGGCGCCTTCTTCGTCCAGAAGTGCACCACCGGCCTCGGCATTCTGTTCGCGGGGCAGATCGTCTCCTGGACGGGCATCCCCCAGGGCGCCCAGCCCGGCACCGTGCCCGCTGCGGCGGTCGACCAGCTCACCATCGCCTTCTCGCTGCTCTATCTCTGCCTCGCGAGCGCGGCGGCGCTGCTCTACCGGCGCTTCCCCTTCGGCAAGGCCGAGCACGAGGCGCGGGTCGCGGCGGAAATGCCCGCCGGAGTCTGAACCCCGACGGGCATCCTTTCCTCCCCAGGAAAATCGGGCCTCAGCCGACGCGGCCGAGGCGGTGATAGAGGTTGGCGTACTTCGTCGATGCGGGACTGTCCTTCACCTTGGCGAGGTGCGTCCCCACGGCCTCGCGCAGGAGGCGGAAATCCTCGGTCGAGAAGACGGCGCGGCTGCGCTGGGGTTCGGTCATGGCACTGCTCCTTACGCGGCTTGCTTGTTGAACTGGTCGGCTTCGGTGCTCCCGGCGAGCGCGGTGGTCGAGCTGTCGCCCCCGGAGAGTGTCTGCGCGACCAGATCGAAATAGCCGGTGCCGACCTCACGCTGATGACGCGTCGCGGTGTAGCCGTTCGCCTCGGCGGCGAATTCGGCCTGCTGGAGCTCCGAATAGGCGGCCATGCCGCGATCGCGGTAGCCGCGGGCGAGCTCGAACATGCCGTGGTTGAGGCTGTGGAAGCCGGCGAGCGTCACGAACTGGAACTTGTATCCCATCGCGCCCAGCTCGCGCTGGAAGCGCGCGATGTCGTCGCGATCGAGATTCTTCTCCCAGTTGAAGCTCGGCGAGCAATTGTAGGCGAGCATCTTGCCCGGATGCTCGCGCCGGATCGCCTCGGCGAAGCGGCGGGCATCGTCGAGATTGGGCTTGCTCGTCTCCCACCAGAGCAGGTCGGCGTGCGCTGCGAAAGCGAGGCCGCGCTGGATGCAGTGATCGACGCCGCTGCCCTCCTTCAGCCGGAAGAAGCCCTCGGCAGTGCGCTCGCCGGTGAGGAACGCGCGGTCGCGCTCGTCGACGTCCGAGGTGATCAACCGCGCGCTCTCGGCATCGGTGCGCGCGACCAGCAGCGTCGGCACGCCGCAGACATCGGCGGCGAGGCGCGCGGCATCGAGGTTGCGGATGTGCGCGCTCGTCGGGATCAGCACCTTGCCGCCCAGATGCCCGCACTTCTTCTCGCTCGCGAGCTGGTCCTCGTAATGCACGCCCGCGGCGCCGGCGGCGATGTAGGCCTTCATGATCTCGAAGCAGTTGAGCGGTCCGCCGAAGCCGGCCTCGGCATCGGCGACGATCGGCGCGAACCAGTCGCGCATGCTGCCCCCCTCCATATGCTCGACCTGGTCGGCGCGCTGGAGCGTGGCGTTGATCCGGCGCGCGAGCTCGGGGCCCGCGTTGGCCGGATAGAGCGACTGGTCCGGGTACATCTGACCTGCGGTGTTGGCATCGGCCGCGACCTGCCAACCGGAGAGATAGATCGCCTTCAGCCCCGCGCGGACCATCTGCATTGCCTGGTTGCCCGAGAGCGCGCCGAGCGCATGGACGTAATCCTCGCTCCGGAGCAGCTCCCACAGCTTGAGCGCGCCACGCCGCGCGAGCGTGTGCTCGACCGTCACCGAGCCGCGCAGCCGCGCCACATCTTCGGGCGCGTAGGGCCGGACGATCCCGTCGAAGCGGCCGGCGGGGGCTGGGATCAGATCTTCGAAGCTCGTCGGCATTGTCGCGTCCTTGACAAAGTGGCGTTTCGAGCTCGACTAAACTCACGAAGCTTGCGCATATCCAGAAGGAGATCGGGCGTTTCGGGGTCGTTCTGTTGGGCTCTCTCGCACCAAGCGTTGTAGGTATGTAAAGAACGTTACAAGCGGGCGAGCGACTCGCAGTTGCGAACATATCAGGAACGAGGCGTGTAGGAAAATGATCGAGCGCAAGCTGTTCGCGGGGCACCCGGTCCGCCGCCTCCGCCGCCAGCTGGGCCTCACCCAGGCGGCGATGGCCGAGGCGCTGGGGGTCTCTCCCAGCTATCTCAACCTGGTCGAGCGCAACCAGCGGCCGGTGTCCGCCGCGCTGATGCTGCGGCTCGCCGAGGTCTATGACTTCGACCCGCGCAAACTGGCAGCGGAGGAGCCCGGCGGCGGCGCCGAGGCGATCCGGCGACGGCTGGCGGACCCTATCTTCGCCGATCTGGAGATCGACCGGCACCAGATGGAGGAATGGCTGGCGGGCGCGCCGGGCGGGGCCGAGGCGTTCGCGCGCGCCTATGACCGGATCGGCGCTGTCCCGGGCGAAGCGGGCACCGAGCCCGGCGATCCGGCGCGCGAGGTGCGGCGCGAGATCGAGCGCTGGCGCAACCATTTCCCCGACCTCGACGCCGCGGCCGGGGCGCTCGCCGACGAACTGCGGCAAGGCGCGGGCGACCTCTATGGCGCGATGGCCGAGCGGCTGCGCGTCAAACACCAGCTGTCGGTACGCATCCTGCCCGCCGAAGTGATGCCCGGCCTGTTCAAGCGGCTCGACCTGCACGCGCGGCAGATCCAGCTCTCCGAGCTGCTCGAGCCGACCTCGCGCACCATGGCGCTGGCCGAGCGGCTGGCGGTGGAGGCCGCGGGCGAGATCGACGCGCTGGCGCGCGGCGCCGCGCTCGGCCGCGCCGCCGAGGGGCTCTACCGCCGCCATTTGACCGGCTATTTCGCCGCGGCGGTGATGATGCCCTATGCCCGCTTCCTGCGCGCGTGCGAGGCGAGCGGATACGACACGGAGCTGCTCCAGCGGCGCTTCG
>DATLJJ010000561.1:0-15932 GCA_035538975.1 Sphingomonas sp.
CGGGCGAATGGGACGAAGGATACCAGGCCTTTGTCCGCGCGCTCGTCGCTCGCGGATGGCTCCCGAAGCAGGAAGCACTTTGATGACTACCCTTTTCCTCGTGCGGCATGGCGAGAGCATCTGGCACGCCGAGAATCGCTATGCGGGTTCGAGTGACATCGCGCTCACGTCCAACGGCATCCGCCAGGCCGAGGCGCTTCGCGAATGGGCGGATGCCCGCAGACCCGCGCGCGTGGTCAGTTCTCCGCTGTTGCGTGCCCGCGAGACCGCGACTCCCGCTGCGCGCGCGGCCGGCGTCGAGCTGGAGGTGGTTCCGGAGCTGACCGAATCGGACTTCGGCATCGCCGAAGGCAGGACGCTGGCGGAGATGCGCAGCGATTGGCCCGAGGCGACCGCGGCCTTTGTCGAGGACCCCGGCGCCAATCCGTGGCCGGGCGGGGAGTCGCCCATGGCAGCGGCGGCGCGGGGCGCGGCCGCTCTGCGCGCGATCGCCGCAGGCGGCGGACCGGTGCTTGTCGTCGCGCACAACACGCTGTTGCGGTTGAGCCTGTGCAATCTGCTCGGCATTCCGCCCGGCTCCTATCGCCGCGCGCTGCCGCAATTGCGCAATGTGGCCATTAACGAGATCCGCTTCGCAGACGGCGTTGCCGGACTGGTTTCGCTCAATGTTCCAGTAGATATTCCGGGAAAGAACCGATGACCTCCATCCTCGTCGCGGGAGACTATTTCATCCTGCCCGAGCTCTTCGAGAGCGCAGTGCGGCGCGGCGCGCCGGCGGACGCTGACCTGTCCTTCCGGCACTTCCGGACGCCCTGGCCGCGCGTGCCCTTTGGCGACGTTGCCGAAGTGACCGAGGCGTCGGGCAGCGAGGACGAGATGATCGCCGCGCTGCAGGGCATGGACCTGATCGTCGCCAACCACGCGCCGCTGACCGCGCGGGTGATCGAGAATACCCGGCTTTCCTTCGCAGTCGCCGCGCGCGGCGGCGCCACCAACGTCAATCTCGCCGCCGCGCGCGCAGCCGGGCTGCGCGTGAGCAACGCGCCGGGCCGCAACGCCGCCGCCACTGCCGAGCACAGCGTGGCGATGATGCTCGCCGCGCTGCGTCGGATCCCCGAATCCGACGCCGAGCTCCGTCAGGGCACCTGGCGCGGCGATTTCTACGAATATGAGAAATCGGGCGGCGAGCTCGGTGCGGCGCGGGTCGGCCTGATCGGCTTTGGCCAGATCGGCGCGCGCGTCGCCCGCATCGTGCGCGGGTTCGGCGCTGAGGTGGGTATCTACGATCCCTATGCCGACGCCGGCGTTGAGCAATATGGCAAGCGCTTCGCCTCGCTGGAGGCGCTGCTCGGATGGTCGACGATCGTCTCGCTGCACGCCCGAGCGACCGCCGAGACGCGCAACATGATCGACGCGCGCGCGCTCGCGCTGCTGCCGCGCGGTGCGGTACTGGTGAACTGCGCGCGCGGTTCGCTCGTCGACGAGGCGGCGCTGTGCGACGCGCTGGCGAGCGGGCAGCTCGGCGGCGCCGCGCTCGACGTGTTCGCGCACGAACCGCTCTCGCCCGGCGATCCGCTGCTTGCGGCACCGAACCTGGTCATCACCCCGCACATCGCCGGCGCAAGCCGCGAGACCGCGCTGCTGGCCGCGCAAATGGCTGGAGAAGAGGTGGGACGCTATCTGCGCGGCGAACCGCTTCGCCACGAGATCACATGAGCACCAAAGCGATCGGCCGCGCCTCTGCACTCGCGACCCTCAAGGCATTCGCGCTGGTTTCGCTGCTCGCTGTCGTCCCCGTCCGCGCCTCGGCGCAGTCGCCGCGCCCGCCGCTCACGCAGAACGGCGGGACCTGGAACTCGGGGCATGTGCAGGGCATCGCCGTCGATCGGCGCGGTGGCTACATCTACTATTCCTTCACCAACCTGCTCGCCAAATATGATTTCAGCGGCAGGCTGGTCGGCACGCTGGTCGGCTGGACCGGCCATCTGGGCGATCTCGACTTCAACGCCGCCGACGGCAAGCTCTATGGCTCGCTCGAGTACAAGAAGGACAAGGCCTTCTACATCGCGGTGATCGACGTGGCGCGGCTCGACCGGGTCGGCGTGGAAGCGAGCAAGACCGACATCTTCCGCACCGTATATCTACCCGAACTGGCGAAGGACTATGCCGCCGATGTGAACGGCGACGGCCGGTTCGACGGCGACGCCGGCAAGTTCCGCGAGGATGCCGCAGCGTCGACCGACCATCGCTACGCCTGTTCGGGGATCGACGGCGTGGCGTTCGGCCCCGAGTTCGGCCGAACCGATGGTCGGCGGTATCTTACCGTGGCCTATGGCATCTATGGGAGCATCACGCGCCGCGACAACGACCATCAGGTCCTGCTCCAATATGATGTCGCAGACTGGGCGCGCTATGCCAGCCCGCTGAGCGAGGCCGCACCACACCATCGCGGTCCGGCGGCGGTGCACGGCAAATATTTCGTACGCACCGGCAACACCACCTACGGCGTGCAGAACCTTGCCTATGACGAGGCGCAGCGCCGCTGGTTGCTGGGCGCCTATCCGGGCAAGAAGCCGGGCTTTCCCAATTATGGCCTGTTCGCCGTCGAGGCGCGAACGCGGCCGGCGCAGGCGGACCTGATCGGCGTGCCGGGGCCGCGCGGAAAGGGTTGGGAACGCGGCCCGTTGCTGACGCTGGCCTCCGACGGGCTCAAGGACCCCGCCACCGGCATCCGCGGATGGCACCAGAAGGCCGATGTCGGTATCCAGCCGATCGGCGGCGGCCTCTATTATCTCGTGACGAACTCGGGCGGGAGGGGTCGGCAGAGCGCTGATATCTTCCTCATGCGCTGGACGGCCGACGCCCAGGCGCCGTTCGCTCGCGTGACTCCGGCTTCAGCCCCGAATCGGTGAGAGGCGGCATGAAATCGGGGGCGAAGGTTCCCGCGGTGCGCCCGGGCAACGCAGGGGCTTATCGGCCCCGCGCAGAGGATGTGCTCTCTCTCACGACGAGCTCGTGCGGCAGGGTGATCTGCCTCACCTCGTTCTCCGCGTCGCGCAGGATGCTCACGAGCAATTCCACGGCATGTCGGCCGATCCGTCCCTTGGGTTGCGCAATGGTGGTTAGGGCGGGTTGAAAGAAGCCGGCCAGCGGGAGATCGTCGAAGCCGACCACGGACACGTCTTCGGGACAGGACAGGCCTGCGTGGCGGATCGCGCTTATGGCGCCGATCGCCATCTCGTCGCTGAAACAAAAGATGGCCGTCACTCCCTGCGCGAGCAGATCGGTTGCCTGGGCGAACGCCGAGGGCGCGGAATAATCGCCGCCTCGCACCTGAAGGCGGTCCCCCAGGCCGTGGCGCGCGGCGGCGCGCGTCGCGCCGGACAGGCGATCGCGGGTGAGCGGGCTGATCGCAGGGCCGGTGATCACGCCGATGTCGCGGTGGCCGAGGCCGATCAGATGCTCGACGGCGTCCTCGCCGGCGGCGGCATTGTCGATATGCACGCTCGGTACCCCGAGCTCGGGGCTGTATTCGCAGCCATTGACGATCGGCGCCGCCGCGCCCTGACGCGACAGCAACGGTCCCAGCGTGCCGGGCAGGCGGTGGCCGAGGAAGATCAGCCCGTCGACCTCGCGACGGGAAAGCATCTCGGCATATTGATCCTCCAACTGCGGATCATGGCCGGTATCGCCCAGCACCACCGCATAGCCCGCGTCGCGCGCGGCCTCCTCCGCGCCGCGGATCACGCTGGCGAAGAAGGGGTTGGAGATGTCGGGCACGGTCAGCAGGATCTTGGCGGCGCGCAGCGTCCGCAGCATCCTGGGGATGACGCTGGGAGTGTAGCCGAGCGACTGGACGACCTCGAGGACGCGCTCGCGCGTTTGTGCCGACACGCGCTCGGGCTGGCTCAGCACCCGCGAAACCGTGGCTGTGGAGACGCCGGCCTTGGCGGCGACTTCGACGATTGTCGGCATGAAAGCTTCATGTAGCCGTTTGCGACGAGTGTCGAGGGTAATCCAATGTAACGCTTTACATTGATCGAAAGCCGCGTATCGTCGCGTCGAAATGCAGGCAAACTGCATCAAGGGGAGGCTGCGATATGGCAGTTGCGGAAGGCGTGCGCCTGGGTGAGATGCGCCCGGGGTCGGGGATGCTGACGGCGCGGTTGAGCGCGCTGATGTTCATGCAATTCTTCGTCTGGGGGGCATGGGCCGTCACCCTGGGTCTGGTGATGCAGACCGTGGGCATCGGCAGCCTTATCGACGATGCCTTCTCGGTCGGCCCGATCGCTTCGGTCGTCGGATCCTTCCTGCTGGGCATGGCGGCGACGCGCTACCTTAGCCCGCGGATGCTGATGGTGATCCTCCATCTCGTCGGCGGCGCGATCCTGTTCGTGCTGCCGTCGCTGGTCACGCCGCAGGGCGGCACCACTTTCGTCTGGCTGCTGCTCGGCTACATGATCCTCTACATGCCGACGGTCGGCCTCGCGAACACGATCGCGCTCAAGAGCTTCGGGGAGCGAGTCGACAATTTCCCCTTCGTCCGCGCGTTCGGCACCCTCGGCTGGATCGTCGCGGGGCTGATCATCGGCTGGGCCGGCCTCTCCGCGAGCCCCGAGATCTTCCGCGTGGCCGCGGTCGTGTCGGTGGCGCTCGGCCTCTACAGCTTCACGCTCCCCAATGTCGCTCCCGACGCGCCGAGTGGCGAGGGACTGATCCGTCAGGTGCTCTGCGCCGAGGCATTCGGACTGCTCAGGCAGCGCTCGTTCCTGGTCTTCATCGTCTGCGCGACGCTGATCTCGATCCCGCTGGCGATGTACTACGCCTATGCCTCCGCCTTCATCGGCGCGGCGGGAATCGAGAATGTCGGCGGCACCATGTCGATCGGGCAGATGTCCGAGCTGGCCTTCATGTTCGCGATGCCGTGGCTCTACCGGCGCTTCGGAGTGAAGCCGCTGCTGCTGGTCGGCATGATCGCCTGGGCGCTGCGATATGCGCTGTTCGCGATCGGCGACGGTGGGGATTCGCTGTGGGCGGTGTATCTGGGCGTGGCGCTGCACGGCGTCTGCTATGACTTCTTCTTCGTCGCGGGCGCGATCTATACGGGCACGATCGCGTCGCCGAAGGGCGTCAACGCGCAGGCGCAGGGCATGCTGACCCTGTTCACCTATGGCGTCGGCATGCTGCTCGGCTCGCAGATCGGGGGGCTGCTCTATGCGCGCATGCCCGAGGTCGCGAGCATCGCCGACTGGCAGCAGATGTGGTGGTACCCGGCGATCGCCGCGGGCCTGATCGCGCTGCTCTTCGTGTTCACCTTCAAGGACGACAGCAGGACGGAGGCGCAGGCATGACCGCGATGAAGGGGCCGGCGATCTTTCTGGCGCAGTTCATGGGCGACGCCGCGCCGTTCGACACGCTCGAAGGGCTGGCGAAATGGGCGGCGGGGCTCGGCTATGTCGGCATCCAGATCCCCTGCGACCCGCGCCTGATCGATCTGGAGCACGCCGCCGAAAGCCAGGCCTATTGCGACGATTTGAAGGGCATGCTCGCCGGATACGGCATCGCGCCGACCGAGCTTTCGACGCACCTGCAGGGCCAGCTCGTGGCGGTGCATCCGGCCTATGACACGCTGTTCGACGGCTTCGCCCCGCCCGAACTGCGCGGCAAGCCGGCCGAGCGCCAGATATGGGCGGTCGAGCAGGTCAAGCTCGCGGCGCGCGCCAGCGCCCGGCTGGGCCTTTCGGCGCACGCCACCTTCTCGGGCGCGCTGGCATGGCCCTATGTCTATCCCTGGCCGCAGCGCCCCGCGGGGCTGGTCGAGGAAGCCTTTGCCGAGCTGGCGCGGCGCTGGATCCCGATCCTCGACGTGTTCGAGGAAGCCGGCGTCGACTGTGCCTATGAGATCCATCCGGGCGAGGACATCCACGACGGCGCCACGTGGGAGCGGTTCCTCGAAGCGGTGGGCAATCACCCGCGGGCGCGCATCCTCTTCGATCCGTCGCACTATGTGCTGCAGCAGCTCGACTATCTCGATTTCATCGATCGCTATCACGACCGGATCTCGTGCTTCCACGTCAAGGACGCCGAGTTCAACCCGACCGGACGCTCGGGCGTCTATGGCGGCTACCAGAGCTGGACCGACCGCGCCGGGCGGTTTCGCTCGCTGGGCGACGGGCAGGTCGATTTCGTCGGCATCTTCAGCAAGATGGCGCAATATGGCTATTCGGGCTGGGCAGTGCTCGAATGGGAGTGCGCGCTGAAGCACCCCGAAGACGGCGCGCGCGAAGGCGCTCCGTTCATCCGCGATCACATCATCCGGCTGACCGAGCACGCTTTCGACGACTTCGCGGCGAGCGGCGTCGACCGGGAGTCGATCCGCGCGGTGCTCGGGCTCTCGGCGGCATAGCACGATGGCTCGACACGCGCTTCGGCTGGGCATGGTTGGCGGCGGGGAGGGGGCCTTCATCGGCGCCGTCCACCGCATGGCGGCCGCGATCGACGGCGACTGGCAACTCGTAGCGGGCGCCTTCAGCACCGACGCTGGACGCAACGCGCGCACCGGCGAGGCGCTGGGGCTGGATGCGGCGCGGGTCTATCCGAGCTTCGACGCGATGCTGGCGGGCGAGCAGGCGCTTGCCCCCGAGGCACGCATCGACGCGGTCGCTGTCGTCACGCCCAACAATCTCCACGCGCCGATGGCGATCGCCGCGCTGAACGCCGGCTTCCACGTCTTCTGCGAAAAGCCGATGGCGATGAGCGTCGCGGAGGCCGAGGCGATCGCCGCGGCGGCCAGCGCCAGCCGCCGGCTGTTCGCGCTGGCCTTCACCTACAGCGGCTATGCGCTGGTCGAGGAGGCGCGGGCCCGGGTAGCGCGCGGCGATTTCGGGAGGATCCGGCTGGTCCAGGCCGAGTATCTCCAGGGCTGGCTGAGCGAGCCGATCGACGAGGCAGGCAACAAGCAGGCCGAGTGGCGGACCGATCCTGCGCGCGCAGGGCCCGGCGGGTGCCTTGGCGACATCGGCACGCACGCCTTCCAGCTCGCCGAGCATGTCTCCGGGCTGCGGGTGGAGTCGGTCTCGGCCGACCTGACCGTCCATGTGCCCGGCCGCCGCCTCGACGACGATGTCAGCGCGCTGCTGCGCTTCGAAGGCGGCGCGCGCGGCGTGCTCAAGGCCAGCCAGGTCGCGGCGGGCGAGGAGAATGGCCTCAAGCTGCGCATCCATGGTGAGCGCGGGGGGCTCGAATGGGCACAGATGGAGCCCAACACGCTGACCCTGCGCTGGCTCGACCGCCCCGCCGAGATCGTGCGCGCCGGCGGCCCCGGGCTGCACCCGGGCGCGGCGGCGCTGCTGCGCACGCCCTCGGGCCATCCCGAAGGCTATATCGAGGCCTTCGCTAACCTTTATCGCGGCTTTGCCGCTGCCGTCCGCGGTGACGGGGATCGCTGGTTTCCGGGCGTAAGCGACGGACTTCGCACGATGAAATTCATCGAGGCAGTCATCGCAAATTCAGATTCGGACCGGAAATGGACAAGCGTAGATCCGGGAGAGAAAGAATGAAGCTTCTCGCGTGCCTGGGAGCCGGTGGTGTCGGGATAACCGCGCTGGCTGTCGCCTGGTCGCCCACCGTCGCGCAGACGGGGGCAGGTGCCGCACCGGCAGCCTTCGCCGCGTGCAAGGCGTGCCATACCGTCCAGTCGGGCGGCAAGAACGGGGTCGGCCCCAATCTCCACGGCGTGATCGGGCGCGCCGCCGCATCGGCACCCGGTTTCAACTATTCGCCGGCGCTGAAGAACGCGAAGCTTCGCTGGGACGAGAAGACGCTCGACGCCTTTATCGCGGCTCCGACGAAGAAGGTGCCCGGCACGCGCATGCCCATCGGCATGGCGGATCCGGCGAAGCGCGCCGCGATCATTGCCTATCTGAAGGCGGAGAGCGCCAGGTGACCGGGGCGCGGGCATGACCGTCTCGCGCCGGACGCTGCTGGCCGCAGGCGCGGCATCGGCGCTGGTACCGGCAATCGCCGGCGCGCAGGGCGGCAGCTCGAACGCCGCGCGCTTCTCGCTCGGCTATGCGCCGCACCAGGGCAGCTTCGCCAGCCGCGGCGGGCTGATCGAGCAGATCGCCTTCGCCGCGGATCAGGGCTTCACTGCCTGGGAAGACAATGAGGCGCGCAGCCGCCCGGTCGCCGAGCAGGAGCAGATGGCCAGGGCGCTCCGCGACCGCAACATGACGATGGGCGTGTTCGTCGCCAGCATGCCCAGATGGGCGCAGTCGCGTCCGCTGCTCGGCGCGAACGACGGCGCCGAGCGCGAGGCCTTTCTCGAGGATATCCGCACTTCGATCGACGTAGCCAAACGGCTCAACGCCACGCGGATGACCGTGGTCACCGGCTTCCTCGACCCGAAGGTGCCCGTCGACATCCAGACCGCGCGGATCATCGACGTGATGCGCCGCGCCGGCGACGTTGTCGCGCCGCACGGCATCGCCATGGTGATGGAGCCGCTCAACACGCGCACCAACCATCCGGGCGTGTACATGCAGACGATCGCGCAGGGCTATGCGGTGGCGCGTGGCGCGAACAGCCCGGCGGTGAAGATCCTCGCCGATCTCTATCACGAGCAGATCCAGTCGGGGAATCTGATCCCGGCGATGGAGGCCTGCTGGAGCGAGATCGCCTACATCCAGTTCGGCGACAATCCGGGCCGCAAGGAGCCGGGCAGCGGCGAGATCAACTATGCCAACATCGTCAAATGGCTGCGCGCGCGCCGCTATTCCGGCGTGATCGGCATGGAGCACGGAAATTCCGTCGCAGGACGGGCGGGCGAGGAGCGGCTGGTCGCCGCCTATCGCCAGATCGATTCGGTATGAAGGGAGGGAGGATGACTGGCATCCGCATGGTCTGCGGGCTGCTCGCGGGGGCGGCTTCGATCGCCGCGCCGGGCGTAGCCGCGCAGGAAAAGCCCGGCTTCAAGGACACGCCGATGCTGCCGGGCGGCCAATGGCACGTACATGATTCCGATCGCCCTGCGCCGGTGTTAGTCACTCCGGCCGCCAATCCCGGTGGCGCGCCTTCGGATGCGATCGTCCTGTTCGATGGCCGCTCGACCGACGCCTGGCGCGCCGAGCGGACGCCCTGGCCGGTGGCCGATGGCGCGATGACCGCGCCCTCGCGCGCCGCCAGCGGCGGCGAGAACAACCTGATCTCGAAGCAGAGCTTCGGCGACGTCCAGCTCCACCTCGAGTTCCGGTCGCCCAATCCGCCCACCAGGAGTTCGCAGGACCGGGGTAACAGCGGCATCTGGTTCATGCAGCGCTATGAGGTGCAGATCCTCGACGGTTATCAGAACCCCACCTATGCCGACGGGACGGTGGGAGCGATCTACGGCTGGAAGCCGCCGCTGGTGAACGCCGCGCGCCGCCCGGGCGAATGGCAGAGCTACGACATCGTCTTCGAGCGGCCGCGCTTCGCTGCCGACGGAAAGCTGCTGCGGCCGGCCTATGTCACGGCATTCCTCAACGGGGTGCTGGTGCAGAACCACCAGCCGATGCTCGGCACCACGATCTGGCGCCAGGTCGCAAGCTACAAGCCGCACCCGGACGCCGCGCCGCTGCAGCTTCAGGATCATGATTCCCCCGTATCCTTCCGCAACATCTGGGTGCGTCCGCTCCCGGAGGCGGCCACCGACCATGGAGAAGGCAAGTGATCGATCGTAGAACCGCGCTCGCGGGCGTGGTCGGCATGTTCGGCGCCGCCGTCTTCGCGCCGATCGCCCGCGCGGCCCAGGCTTCGAAGATCCCGGTGATCAGCGACGGGCCGCCCAGCGTGGCCGTGTTCACGCCGGTGCAGCGCGCGTCGATGACGGCGCTGAGCGAACGCGTCCTGCCCACCACGGACACGCCCGGCGCAATCGCTGCCGGCGTGCCCGCCTATATCGAGAAGCTGCTCGCCGACTGGGCGAAGCCGGAGGACCGAATCCCCATCCTCACGGGCCTCGACGCGATCGAGGCGCGCAGCCTGAAGGACTACAAGGTCTCGGCCGCCCAGGCGACGCCGGAGCAGCAGGACGCGCTCCTCACGCTTGCGATGAACGATCAGCTTTCGAGGGGTGGCGAGTTCTTCGAGGCTTTCCGGCAGCTCGTGATCGCCGGCTACTACACGTCGGAAATCGGCATGACGCAGGAGCGCGAATATCTTCCCGTTCCCGGCGAGTACAACGGCGAGTTCCCCTATTCCCAGATCAACAAGGTGTATTGCGCATGATGATCAGCCGCAGAAATCTCCTTGCAGGCGCCGGTGGCGTCGCCGGGCTCGCTCTCGCGGGCGTTTCGGCCAAGCCTGCCTCGGCCGCGCAGCTCAAGGCAGTCGGGCTTCAGCTCTACACCGTCCGCGAGCTCTTCTCCAAAGACCCGGTGGGCACGCTCGAGCAGGTGGCGCGCATCGGCTATCGCGAGGTCGAGTTCGGCGGCGGCGGTTATGACGCCATGGATCCTGCGATGCTGCGCAAGACCATGGACCGGCTGGGGCTTCGCGCGCCCTCGGTCCATATCGGGTATGACGCGCTGCTCCAGAAGTTCGACCAGTCGGTCGCGATGGCGAAGACGCTGGGGGCGGATACGGTCGTGCTGCCCTACATGACCGACGAGCACCGCACCGAGCAGGGCTGGCAGGCGGCGCTGCCCAACTTCAATCGCTTCGCGGCGGACCTGAAGAAGGCCGGGCTCGGCTTCGCCTATCACAACCATGACTTCGAGTTCACCAACAAGCCCGGCGGGGTCTCGCTCTTCGATCGCCTCCTGAAGGAGACCGATCCTGCGCTCGTGAAGGTCGAACTCGATCTATATTGGGCCGGCTATGCCGGCGAGAACGTCCCGGCGCAGATCGAGCGGCTCGCCGACCGGCTCTACGCCTATCACGTCAAGGACATGCGCGCCGACCGCAAGATGGCCGCAGTGGGCGAGGGCACGACTGACTTCGCCGCGCTCTTCAAGCTCGAGGGCAGCGCGGGCGTGCGGCATTTCTACGTCGAGAATGATCAGGCGCCCGCGCCCTATCTGCCCGACATCACCACCAGCTTCCGGACGCTCAACGCACTGCGCTTCTGAAAAGATAATTGGAGAGGGTTATGGCTGCCACCAACAGGTTCGACGCAATCGTCGTCGGGTCGGGCGTGAGCGGAGGCTTCGCCGCGAAGGAACTGACCGAGAAGGGGCTTCGCGTCCTGATGCTCGATCGCGGCGTGATGGTCGAGCATGGGGAAGGCTATGCCTATGACGGCAAGCCTGCCTATGAGATCCCGGCGCGCAACCGGATGCCCAAGGCGCTGATCGACAGCGACTATTTCGTTGCCAGGCACGGCTATGTCGCGCCGAGCAACCAGCGCTTCTACAACAACGACCGGCTGAACCCCTATGCCTTCGACGAAGGCGACAAATTCTACTGGATCCGCCCCGGCGCGGTGGGCGGCAAGTCGCTGATCTGGGGGCGGTGGAGCTTCCGCTGGTCGCCCGAGGATTTCGAGGCGAACAAGCGCGAGGGGATCGATGGCGAGTGGCCGATCGGCTATGACGACCTCGCGCCCTGGTACAGCTATGTCGAGAAATACATCGGGGTATCGGGCTCGCGCGAGAAGCTGGCCTATCTGCCCGACAGCGAGTTCCAGCCGCCGATTCCGATGAACATCGCCGAGAAGTGGCTCAAGCAACGCCTCGAGGCGGAGTTTCCCGGGCGCAAGCTGATCAACACGCGGCTCTCGAACATGACCGAGGACAAGCCGGAGCAGAACCGCACCAAGTGTCAGTTCCGCGCGCAGTGCAGCAACGGCTGTTCGTTCGGGGCCTATTTCTCGACCCAGGCAGTGACGCTGCCGGCGGCGCGCGCGACCGGGCGGCTGACGCTCCAGTCCGATGCGGTGGTGACCAACCTCGAATATGATCCGGCCCGCAAGCGCGTCACCGGCGTGCGCTATGTCGATGCGAAGACCGGCCAGGCCCAGGTGGTGAACGCCGATCTGGTCTTCCTCTGCGCATCGGCGATGGCCTCGACGCAGATCCTGATGAACTCGCGCGCTCCCGGAAGCGGCCGGAGCCATTTCGATTCCAGCGGCACGCTGGGCCGATATGTGATGGACCATATCTTCCGCGTCGGCATCTCGGGCGAGATCCCGGGCATGACCGACTATATCGAATATGGCCGCCGACCGGGTGGGGTCTACATCCCGCGCTTCCGCAATATCGGCGGCGAGGAGGGCGTCGGTTTCAAGCGCGGCTACGGCTATCAGGGCGGCGCGCGGCGCGAGCCGGCCGCGCCGGTGGGGTTCGGCGCCTCGATGAAGGAGGGCATGCGCAAGTACGGGCCCTGGACCTTCGGCATGGGTGCGTTCGGCGAATGCCTGCCGTACAAGGACAACCACGTCTCGCTGCATCCGACCAAGGTCGATCGCTTCGGAGTGCCGCTGATGCGCTTCGACGTGCAGTTCCGCGAGAACGAGCTGCGGATGATGGCCGACGCGCGCGAGCAGGGTGAGAAGATGCTCAAGGCGGCGGGGCTGCTCAACGTCACCAGCTCGGCGGGCGAGCATGTGCCGGGTGACGCGATCCACGAGATGGGCGGCGCACGCATGGGCAAGGATCCGGGCAAGTCGGTGCTCAACGGCTGGAGCCAGGCGCACGACGCGTCCAATCTCTACGTCACCGACGGCGCGCAGATGGCCTCGGTCTCGTGCGTCAACCCGTCGCTCACCTTCATGGCGCTCACGGCGCGCGCCGCGGACCACGCGGTGCGGACTCGTGGCGCTGCCTGAGGGCGACACCAACCGAGAACGGAGAAACGGATGCTAGCGAAGCGCGCGCTGCTCGCCGCCATGTTGCTGCCCACGGCGAGCCTGGCACAGACCTCGACCGAGCAGGCGCGCGCAGTCGCAGGCGATCCGCCGTCGGCGCCGCAGCGGCTGACGCTCGCCGACGTGCCCGAGCCGGCGGGCAAGGCGACCTCGCTGTTCGATGGGCGCAGCCTCGATGGCTGGCAGGCGTGGCTCGGCTATCCGGACCCGGCGGTGACCTACAAGGACAGTCCCGGCGCGGCGCCGATCGGGACGGGGCGCGACACGAGCGGCGACTTCGCCGTCCGCGAGGTCGATGGCGCTCCGGCGATCTGGATCAAGGGCGAGACCTGGGGCAGCCTCGTGCACCGCGCCGACCTCAGCAACTATCACCTGCGCCTCCAGTATAAATGGGGCGCCCGGACCTGGGCGCCGCGCAAGACCGAGCCCCGGAACAACGGGCTGCTCTACCACACGCATGGGGTACCCGGAGAAGTGTTCGGGACCTGGCGGCCGTCGGTGGAGTTCGAGATCATGAAGGGCTCGACGGGCATGATCGTGATGGTCGGCCCCAAGGTGCGCGCCAGGACCGAGGTCGCCTTCGATCCTTCGCTGATCGCGCCGCACCTACGCTTCCGCGTCGGCGGGCGCACCGTCGACATGATCAACCGGACGCCGACCTGGAACGTCGAGGCCGCCACGGATGCCGAGCGCCCGGTGGGCGAGTGGAACACGCTCGACCTCTATGTCGTCGGCGATCGTGCCGTCCATGTCGTCAACGGCGTTCCGGTGGCGGAGGCCCGCGACCTCGCGCGCATCGCGCTCGACGGCACGCGCCAGCCGCTCACGCACGGCCATATCCAGCTACAGTCCGAAGGCGCGGAGACGTGGTTCCGCGCGATCACCGTCGAACCGATCCGCAGCCTGCCGCGGATCGTGCCTGCTGGGGGATAACTCCCGGACTGATCCGGGCGTTCGCCCTCACTGGCGGGCGTTTGCAGCCTCGTTCTTCAGGCGCTTCTGCCAGTCGGCATAGGCGGCGAGCGCGCGTTCGGGCTGGGTCACGTACCAGCTGTATCCGTTGCGCCGTCCGATCGAGATGCCGAGCACATCGTCGTGGATGCTCTTGTCGCGATCGCCGAAAATCGGGCGGTTGGTGGCGATGTCGTAGTTGCGCGACCAGATCGGCCCGGCGCCCTTTTGCGGAACGAGGCGCCGGCCCTCGGGCGTGCCTTTCCCCGTCCATGCCTGATCGTAGATCGCGCTTTCGTGGAGCCACGCGATCCCGCCTTCGATCGCCTTGCGGACCTCCGCGGAGGGTCGGGGCTGCTGCATGAGGAACAGCAGCACGTCGGTGGATTCGGCGCTGGCGATCGAGCGCGGCTCGTAGTTGCGCGCCGAGATGGGGGCGAGCGTCAGCGAATCCGCCTGCTGCGGCCAACCCGTCAGCCGATCGCCGCGCTTCACCTGCGCAGCCAGGATGACCTCGATGGCGCGCTGGACAGCGCTTGCCGCCTCGGTGCGGAGCGGCGCGGGAACGAAGCGGTACCGCGGCTCGGTCGCCACGGCCCGCAACAGCATCGCCGCCTGCGCAACTGCGTTATCATTGAAGGTAACACCATCATGATACCCCCCCTGCAACGGCCAAACCTGCGGCCAGCCGCCGTTCGGATATTGCGCCGCGAGCAGATAGCGCACGCCGCGAATGAAGCTCGCCCGGTAACCATCCCCTTCGCGGCCGGGCGACGCCTCCGCGACGCGCGCCAGGAATGCCATCTCAGTGATCGTCGCGCCGTTGTCGAGCGTACCCACATAGGTCCATTGCGCATCGCGCGGCGCGTCGAAGTTCGACGAATCCGGCTTTGCGGCCCCGCCGTCGCTGGAGAAGGGCTGGCCGGGCAGGCGGCGCGGGCCGGCGCGGTCCTGATTCTTTGCCCAGCCGCCCGCCGGTGTCTGGAAGCTGACGATGGTGTCCGCGACGCTGTGCGCCGCGGCGCTCGCGTACCAGTCCGGCGCCCGGTCGAGCGGCATGCCCTGATCACCCGAGCCCGGCTTGGCCGGCAGAGGCGGCGTCTCGCCGGGCTTCAATTCGGCCGCCAGTGCAGCACGGTCGGTCTTCAGCTGGGCTTCGGACCGGCGGAGATAGTCGCGCCATGCGGCTTGCTGCGACTCGGGAAGCTTCTCGATCCGTTCGATCGTGAGCGGCGGCGCCGGCTCATTGTAGCCGATGACCTCTGCCATTGTGAATGACGACGCGATGGCGAAGGCCGGTGCCGGCGCAACGAGGAAGGCCGTTGCCGTGAGGAGCGCGTGCCACCGGTTCGAACAAGGTTTGGCTGCCCGGTCGTGGTGCAAGCCACGGTGAAGCGCCGCTCCCCCTGCCATCTCGTTTGGAAACCCCGGCTTCATGATGACCCCTTCTGGCAACCCACTCGGGCTGATCCTTCGGGAGGAATGCACGGTGATTTTCATATTCGCAACATATATTCATCTGTGACTTGACCGCACCGGCTGCCGGCGCTCAAATGCGGCATGATCTCGCGTCGCACCACGCTGGGCATGCTCGCCGGGCTGCCGTTCTTGCCGCAGGCCGCCGGGGCCGAGGACCTCCAGATCCCGCCGGACGCCTGGTCCGACTTCTCGAAGCGCCTTCGCCCGGTCGGCCGCGTGCTCGAGCTGCCGGACACCTATGTGTGGTGCAATGCGCCCATCGAGGACGCGGCGGGCCGGGTCCATCTGTTCTTCTCGCGCTGGCCCAAGGCGCTGGGAATGGGCGGGTGGATCAGCGCATGCGAGATCGCCCACGCCGTGGCCGAGCGGCCCGAAGGACCCTACACAGTCACCAGAACGGTCCTCAGTCCGCGTCCGGGGGCGTGGGACGCCACCACCTGCCACAACCCCCACATCCGCAAGGTGGGGGATCGCTACGCCTTGTTCTACATGGGTAATTCCAACAAGCGCACCGATACCAAGCGCATCGGCCTCGCGCTGGCGGACTCGCTCGACGGGCCCTGGACGCGGATGGACGCGCCGCTGCTCCAGCCGGGCCCGCCGGGAGCGTGGGACGATCATTGCACCACCAACCCGTCGCTGATTCAGCACCCGGACGGCC
>DATLJJ010000562.1:0-12270 GCA_035538975.1 Sphingomonas sp.
GAACGATAGATCGTCACTGCCCGCGTTGCAGTCTCCCCGGAACAGCTCGCCCAATTGTAGCAGGCTTCGATGCCGAGCGGCTTCAGCACCAGCCGGTCCATCAATCGATCGAACCGTTCGCCCGTTGCCCGCTCCATCACCGCCGCGATCACGGGAAAGTTGAAGTTGGTGTAGCGGAACCAGCTCCCCGGCCTGTGTTCCGCGTCCCACGCCTTCGGGTTTTCCAGCGTCGCGCGCATGTCGCCGTCGAGAGGCAGGACATAGTCGATCGTGTCGGTCAGGCTCGATTGGTGCGAGAGCAGCAGCCGCAGCGTGATCGGCGCATCGGGGAAGGCAGGATTGCGCAGCCGCCAGCCGAGCCTCTCCGAGACGTCGGCGTCGAGGTCGAGCACGCCGCGTTCCACGAGCCGCATCACCGCGATCCCCACCACCAGCTTGGAGATAGAGGCGACGCGCACCGGATCGTCGGCCCGCACCGGGCGCCTCGACGCGAGATCGGCAAAGCCGCGCGCCTGCACCGCGGTTTCGCCCCTGCGATCGAAGGCGACTCTCACCGTCGCCACCGGCTCGGATTGGGACGGAATCGGTGGTGCCGCCGAGAGCAGCAGGGCGGGGAGCAGCATCGGTGCATCATGGCGGGCGCTTCCCCTTTTCGCAAACCGCGATAGTCTCGCCGCATGAACCTGCGGCACATCGAAATCTTCCACGCCGTCTATGTGAACGGATCGGTCAGCGGCGCGGCGCGCGCGCTCAACGTCTCGCAGCCTTCGGTTTCGAAGATGCTGCGCCATGCGGAATCGCTGCTCGGCTTCCAGCTCTTCGAGCGGACCAACGGTCGGCTCGTTCCCACCGAGGACGCGCACACGCTGTTCACCGAGGTCGCCGAGATCCAGGACCGCGTCTATGCCTTGCGCGAGGCGGGACGGAACCTGCGCCGCGGCGCAGGCGGCATGCTGCGCGTCTCGGCGCTCCCTTCGCTCGCGCTCCAGGCCGTGCCGACCGCAGTGGCGCGCTTCCTGCGCAGCCACGAGAATGTGAAGTTCGACCTGCAGACGGTCCACCACGACGATCTGCTGCGCAAGCTGTTCGAGCGCGAGACCGACATCGCGATCGCGTATGAAGTGCCGCCGGCTTCGCCGCTCGACCACCGCCCGCTGGGTGAGGGGGAGCTGGTGGTGCTCTATCGCGAGGAGGACATGCCCGATGCGCCGCCGCGGCTCGACCTGAGCTGCCTCGCGGGCAAGCGCTTCATCAGCCTCGCGACCAGCGGCCCGATCGGCCACCTCTTCAGCCAGGAGCTCGAGCGCCAGGACGTCGAGCTCGACGAAGTCATCTCGGCGCGCACCTTCTACATCGCGGCAGCGCTGGTGGAGCAGGGCGTGGGGATGACCGTCGTCGACAGCTTCACCGCGCAGGCATACGTCGGCAACGGGCTGGCGATGCGGCCGCTGAGGCCGTCGCTCACCTTCGGCGTCCACGCGATGTTCCTGCACAACCGGCCGCTGACCGCGCTTGCCACCGATTTCCTCAAGACGCTGCGGGGTGTGATCGACGTGCCATAACGCGTGGCTATGCCGCGCCCCGCACACGCTATGCGCAGACATTTGGTCGCAGGCGATACGGGTGCATCGCAATGATTCCCGCACCGTATTTGCTTTATCTGGGCCACAGCACCGACTTCGTCGGCATCAAGACTTCGCGTGGCCTCGCGACCTTCCGCCCCGAGGATTGCGTCGGCGAATTCCGCCACGACGATTGTCCGCTCAGCGTGGGCATGCCTCGCATGACGATCGAGGAGGGCGCCGCTGCCGGTGCCCGCACGCTCGTGCTCGGCATCGCCAATTCGGGCGGCACGCTGGGTCGCGACCTGGTCGACGATGCCGCCGCCGCGCTCGAAGCGGGCATGAACGTCGCCGCCGGGCTCCACCAGCGGCTGCGCGACGAGCCCCGGCTCGCCGCGCTGGCGAAGGAGAAGGGGCTCCAGCTTTTCGACGTGCGCGACCCGCCCGAGGGGCTCGTCGTGGGCAACGGCTATGCGCGCGAAGGCCGCCGGCTGCTCACTGTCGGCACCGATTGCTCGGTCGGCAAGATGTACACCACGCTCGCGTTGACCCGCGCGCTGCGCGCGCGCGGCATCGCCGCGGACTTCCGTGCGACCGGCCAGACAGGCATCCTGATCGCCGGCGGCGGCGTTCCGGTGGATGCAGTGGTCGCGGACTTCATCTCGGGCGCGATCGAGCAGCTGGCACCCGCCCGCAACGACGGCGGCTGGGACGTGATCGAGGGCCAGGGCTCGCTCTTCCACCCGAGTTTCGCCGGGGTTTCCACCGGCCTGCTGCACGGTGCCCAGCCCGAGGCGATCGTTCTCTGCCACGATCCGGCGCGTACGAGCATGCGTGGCATCCCGGGCCGCGCGCTGCCCGGGCTCGCCGAATGCCTGGAGATGAACCTTCAGGTCGCCCGGCTGACAAGCCCGGACGTGCGCGCCGTCGGCGTGTGCCTCAACACCTCGACTCTCGATGCCCAGGCCGCGCGTGCTCTCTGCGCGCGCATCGAGGACGAGCTGGACCTGCCGTGTACCGACCCGATGACCTTTGGCGTCGAAGCCATCCTCGACGAGCTGCTATGTCTCGAAACCTCAGCGCGCGCCACGATCGCTTCGCGCTGAGTCAGCCGTTCCGCATCTCGCGCGGCGTGAAGACGCAGGCAGATGTGGTGACGGTGACGGTGGTGCAGGACGGCGTCAGTGGGCGTGGCGAGGGGGTACCCTATCCGCGCTATGGCGAGAGCGTCGAAAGCGCGCTGGCGGAGATCGAGGCCGCACGCGCGGCTATCGAGGCAGGTGCCAGCCGTGCGGACCTGTTCGAGCTGCTGCCGCCCGGTGCGGCGCGCAACGCAGTCGATTGCGCGCTCTGGGACCTGGAGGCGCGGCTCGCCGGCCGCAGCGTGGCCGAGTTGATCGGCGCGCCCGAACCCGGGCGGCTGGTCAGCGCGCTAACGGTGTCGATCGACACGCCGCCGGCGATGGGCGTCGCCGCGCACCGGATCGCCGAAGCGCCGCTGATCAAGGTCAAGGTCGACGCCACGATCCCTGACACGCAGATCCGCGCCGTGCGCCAGGGGGCGCCCAATGCCCGTCTGATCGTCGATCCCAACGAGAGCTGGGACCGTCAGCTGCTCGAGGCGATGGAACCCGTGCTGGTCGAGCACCGCGTCGACCTGCTCGAGCAGCCGCTTCCTGCAGGCCCGGACGAAGCGCTCGAAGGCCTGTCCTACGCCGTCCCGATCTGCGCGGATGAATCGGTTCACGTCGCCGCCGACCTCGATCGCGTGGCGCGTCGCTACACCCATGTAAACGTCAAGCTCGACAAGTCGGGCGGGCTCACCGCCGCGCTCGAGCTCGCGCATGCGGCGCGGGCTCGCGGGCTGGGGCTGATGACCGGGTGCATGATCAGCTCGTCGCTGTCGATCGCCGCCGCGCTCCACGTCGCACGCATGTCGGACTTCGTCGACCTTGACGGGCCGGTCTGGCTCGCGGAGGATCGCGCGGGCGGGGTGCGCGACGAGCGCGGCTATCTGTTGCCGCCGCAAAAGGGTTTCTGGGGGACGGTATGAAGGTCGCGCTGCTGCTTGGGATCGCGGCCTTGGCGCTGGGCGCCGCTTCTCCCGCTCCGCAGCAAGTCGATCTGCTCATCCGCGGCGGCACGATCTACACCGGATCGGGCGAGCCGATCACCGGCGACGTGGCGATCAAGGGCGACCGGATCGTCTCGGTGGGCTCCGCTCTGCAGGTCGCTGCGGTCCGCGTGATCGACGCGCACGGCATGATCGTCGCCCCCGGTTTCATCGATCCGCACACGCACATGGGCGACGATCTCGCCTCCGACGATGCCGCGACACGGCTTGTGCCCGCCTTTCTGATGCAGGGTGTGACCACGGCTTTCATCGGCAACGACGGCGGCGGTTCGCCGGATGTCGCCAGGGTGCTGGGAAGCGCGAAGACCAAGCCAGTCGGCATCAACTTTGCTGCCTATGTCGGCTTTGGCGCAGTGCGCGAGAAGGTGGTGGGCGAGGCCGACCGCGCTCCGACCGACGCCGAACTCGGGCAGATGAAGACGTTGGTCGCCAACGCCATGTGCCAGGGCGCACTGGGACTCTCGACCGGGCTGTTCTACGCGCCGCAGAGCTTCGCCAAAACCGACGAGGTGGTGGCGCTCGCGCGTGAAGCCGGGAAGCGCGGCGGCGTCTACGACAGCCATATCCGCGACGAATCCTCCTATACCGTCGGCCTCGCCGCGGCGATCGACGAGGCCATCGCAATTGGTCGCGAGGGCGGGCTGCCGACGCACATCAGCCACATCAAGGCGCTCGGCGTCGACGTGCAGGGTCAGGCACCCGCGATCATCGCCAAGGTGGAGGCGGCGCAGGCGCGCGGGCAGAAAGTGACCGCTGACCAATATCCCTGGTCGGCTTCGGGCACGAGCCTCGTTGCCTCGCTGATGCCGCTCTGGGCACAGGACGGGGGGCGGCCCGAGCTGCTCAAGCGCTTCGACGACAGCGCGCAGGCCGCGCGGTTGCGCGAAGGCATCGTGGAAAACCTCCGCAAGCGCGGCGGCGCGGCCAAGCTACTCATTGTGCAGGGTAAATATGCCAACCGCACGCTCGAGGATGTCGCGCGAGAGCTGGGACAGGACCCGGTAAGCGCCGCGATTACGGTCATCCGCCTCGCGGATCCGCGCGTCGTCTCGTTCAACCAGAGCGAGGAGGACATCGCCGCCTTCATGCGCAGGCCCTGGGTGATGACCAGCTCGGATGCCTCGGGCGGTCACCCGCGCGTCTACGGCAGCTTCGCCCGCAAATACGCCAAATACGTCAAGGCGGAAGGGGTGATCGCCCTGCGCGACTTCATCGAGCGCTCGTCCTCGCTGACTGCGGATACGTTTGGACTCAAGGATCGCGGGCGGCTCCGCCCCGGCGCCTTTGCCGACGTGGTGGTGTTCGATCCCGCCACCTTTGCCGAGCGCGCTACCTACGAAAAGCCAACACTGCTGGCGCAGGGTGTACGAACCGTCGTCGTCAACGGCGTGGTCGCTGTCGACAATGGCGCGCTCACCGGCAAGGCGGCGGGCCGCGCGCTGGCGCACACGCCGACGCCGGGAACCTGCCGCTGATGCTGCGCAGCTGGTTCGCGATACCGCTGTGGAAGCGCGTGCTCGGCGCGCTGGCGCTTGGGCTCGTCTTCGCTTTCGCCTGGCCCGATGCCGCGCCCTATGTGCAGTTCCTGGGTGACCTGTTCGTGCGCGCGATCCGCATGCTGGTGGCACCGATCGTGCTGGTGACGATCGCGGCAGGCATTACGTCGCTCGCCGATCCCAGGCGGCTCGGCGGGCTGGGCGGCCGCACCGTCGGCATGTTCGCGCTCACCACGGCGATCGCCGTCTCGGTCGGCATGCTCGTCGCGACGATCGTCCAGCCGGGTGTCGGCGCGCCGCTCGGCACTGCGGCGCCGCACGCGCTGGGCGAGCCGGTCACGCCCTACCAGCAACTCATCGGTATCATTCCGCTCAACATCTTCGAGGCGCTGGCCAAGGGCGACATGCTCGCGCTGATCTTCGTCGCGATCCTGATGGGCGTGGGGACGGTAGTCGCGGGCGAGGCGGGCAAGCCTTTCGCCACGCTGCTCCAGTCGACCTCGGCCGTGCTGCTCAAGGTGGTCGGCATCGTGATGGAGGCGACGCCCTTCGGCGTGTTCGCCCTGATCGCCAATGCCGTGGCGGCGAACGGTGCGGCGGTGTTCGTCAACGTCGGCTGGCTCGCGCTGGCGGTGGTGCTCGGATCGGCGATCCAGATCGTCGTGGTCCACAGCCTGATCCTCCGGCTGCTCGCACGCCTGCCCTTGCTCCCCTTCTTCCGCGGCATCGTCGACGCCCTCGTCGTCGCCTTCTCGACCGCGTCGAGCTCGGCGACGCTGCCGGTGGCGATGCGCGTCTCGGAGAAGAACCTGGGCATCGCGCGTCCGGTCTTCTCGACCGTCCTCCCGCTCGGCGCGAGTATCGGCAAGGACGGCACGGCGATGTATGTCGGCCTCTTGAGCATGTTCGCGCTCCAGGCCTTCGGCACGCCGCTGACGCCGCAAGTTTATGGTCTGGTGTTGCTCACGGGCGCGCTCGCTGCGTTCGGTACTGCGCCGGTTCCCTCCGCCTCGCTGTTCATGCTCGCCGCCGTGCTCTCGGCCGTCGGCGTGCCGCCCGAGCAGACCGCGCTCGTCGTCGGCTTCGTGCTGCCCTTCGACCGGCTGCTCGACATGACCCGCACCGTTCCCAGCGCGAGCGCCAACCTTACCGTCGCCACCACCGTGGCGCGCTGGGAAGGCGAGCTCGACGAAGCCATCTACAGGGCCCCCGATCGTGCATAGACTCCCGCTACTCGCGCTTGTTCTCCTCTCGGCTGCTCCCGCGCTGGCGCAGAGCCTGCCGCAGCGCGTCGAGGCCAAGCTCGGCGAGGCGCCCAGGGGCACGCGTTTCGGGCTGCTGGTGACCGATGAGCAGGGGCGCGAGATCGTCTCGATCGACGCCGACGACCGTTTCATGCCGGCTTCGAACACCAAAATCTACACCACGGCCGTCGCCTATTCGGCGCTCGCCGGGCTCGACCGCCCCGATGCCGCGGGCGGCGCGGCGGTGCGGATCGAGGGGAGCGACGTGATCCTCGTCGGCAACGGCGATGCGCGGCTCTCGAGCGCCGCCGATTGCGTCACCGACTGCCTGGCCACGCTTGCCGACGCAGTGGCAGCAAAGGCCCGCCAGGTCCGCAACGTGATCGGCGATGCCACGCTCTTCCCCGACCAGCGCTGGAGCCCGGGCATGAGCTGGAACAACATCCCCAGCCGCTACGGCACCGGCATCTCGGCGCTGACGCTCGACGACAATGAGATCGTGCTCGACGTGAAGCCTGCCGCGGTAGGCGATGCGCCGCTCATCGGCGGGCTTGGCTATTACACGATCGACAATCAGGCGGTGACTCTGCCCGCAGGGGGCAAGACCGAGCTGGGCTTCGATCGTCCCGTCAACAGCCGCACGCTGCGCCTCACCGGAACCATCGCCGCAGACGCCACGCCGCAGACGTTGCGGCTCGGCATCGACGATCCCGCCCATTACGCGGCCTGGCGCTTCAGGGCGCTGCTCAAGGCGCGCGGCGTGCAGGTGAGCGGCACCGTTTCGGCGCGCCATCGCCCGCTCGCGCCCTCCGACGACCCCGCGGTGCGCAAGGGCGCGCCGGTCGCTCGGCCGCCGCAGCAACCGGTGCTCGCTCGTCTGGCGCCGCCGCCGCTCGCCGAGGACATCCGGACGATCAACAAGGAGAGCCAGAACCTCCACGCCGAGCTGCTGATGCGCCGCGTGGGGCTCAAGCGCGGCAGCGGCTCGATCGCGGACGGTGTGATGGAAGTCGACGCGATGCTCCAGCAGGCCGGCGTGCCGCGCACCGCGTGGGACCTTTCCGACGGATCGGGCATGTCGACCTACAACCGCACGGCGCCGCGCGGCACGGTGCGGCTGCTGCGCTGGATCGCGGCGCAGCCCTGGGGTGCGGCATGGCGCGCTTCGCTGCCGATCGCCGGGCAGGACGGCACGCTGGCAAAGCGCTTCAAGGGCACGATGCTCGAGGGCAAGCTCTTCGCCAAGACGGGCACGATCAACGCCACCAACGCACTGTCGGGGTACATGATCGCGAAGAGCGGCCGCACGCTCACTTTCTCGATGATCGCCAACGATGTGCCCGGCGACGTGAGCGCCACGCGCTTCATGGATGCAGCACTGGTCGAGATCGCGGCGGCCAACTGACGACGACCCGCGCCTATTGTGCTCGATGCTCCAGATAGAGGTAGGCAGGGTCGAACTCGGCGGCGCGGCGAAGTCCGTCCCAATCGAGGATGGTCACCGTCCCCAGCCGGAAGTCCACGAGCTGCCGCTCGCGTAGCTCGCGCAGCATCCGGTTGACGTGCACCGAGGTGAGGCCGAGGCATTCGGCCAGGTCGATCTGCGTCAGCTTCAGATCATAGCGCATTTCGCGGGTGAGGCCGGCGATCCCCAGACGCAGGTAAAGTTCGCAAAACAGATGCGCAGTCCGAGCCAGCGCCGAGCGGCGGCCGAGCGAGAGCATCCATTCGCGGTGAATCGACGCGTCGAGATTGGTGCTGAACCACAAAAGTCGGGTGAGGTGGGGGAACTCCCGCGTGATCCGTCGAAGGCCTTCGTGCGGAACTGCCACCACGCGGCAGGGCGTGAGCGCCACGATGTCATGATCGAGCCGCTTCAGCGTGAAGCTGTGGAGATCGACGAAATCGCCCGCGACGTGCAGCTCGGTGATCTGGCGCTCGCCATTGCGCAGGTCCTTCTGGCGGCAGGCCAGGCCGTCGAGCAGCAGCGTGCTGACGGTGAGCTCGTCGCCCGCACGCACGAGCTTGACGTCCGCGTCCACGACCCGGGCATCGAGCGCCACGGAACGCAGCGCGTCCTCTTCCTCCGCGGAAACGCTGTCGCGCGCGCGCAGCTTCATCAGATGCCGCTCGATCATCCCGTCACTCCCGGCCGGGTTCCGTCCGAAGGGCTGCGGGCGGCGTGCACCGCGACCGCCTTGCCGAAAGGGCAGAAGGCTTAAGCGAGTAACTCCCGCCCGCCCATTGGGTTCACGCGGGAGCGTCGCGGATCAGCCCAGGCCGGAGGTGAATAGCGCGAGCACCGATCGTGCCTCGTCGGGCGCCGGCGCGACCCGGCCGTCGAGCGCAAGCATCGCCAGCCCGTGCACGATCGCCCAGGCGGCGGTTGTCGCCGTGGCGGCAGCCGCCGCGTCCGGCACGATCCGCTCGACGCGCCCGGCGAGCACCGCATAGGCCGATTGCCCGGGCTCCCGTGGCTCCACGCAGTCACTACGCCCGGAGAACATCAGCCGGAACAGTGCCGGATGCGCCTGCGCGAAGGCGAGATAGGCAAGCCCCTGCGCCACCAGTGCTTCGCGCCCGCTTGCGGTCGCGTCCGCCGCCGCGAGCGCTGCGCGCAGCAGCTCGAAACCCGCGTCCGCCACTGCGCCGAGCAGCGCGGCCTTGTCGGGAAAGTGCCGGTAGGGCGCCATGGCGGACACCCCGGCTGCGCGCGCCACGCTGCGCAGGCTAAGCTCGCCCGAGCCGTCGGCGAGCATGCTCATCGCCACGCGCACCAGCCTTTCGCGCAGTCCGCCTCGCTCGTCGTTCATTTGTGTTTACACCGTACACATCTGCTTATATGTTTACGGCGTAAACAATGGAGCGACAGATGCAAGGCAAGACGGAGCGCGAGACGGTGGACCTCTCGCAATATCCGGACCTCGTGGTGGTGCTGCTCGGGTTCAAGCTGCGGCGGCTGCGCGGGCTCCCGGCGTTGCTGGGGATCGGCCGCGGACTGGGAACGTTGCGGCGCGATCCGCCCGACGGGCTGCTGCACCACGAGCAGTTCCTGTTCGGCTGGAACCACATCGGCATCCGCCAATATTGGCGCGACCTGGCGAGCCTCGAACACTTCACGCGCGATCCACTGCATGCGGGCTGGTGGCGCGACTTCCTGCGCGACACGCGCGGCTGCGGCTTCTGGCACGAGACCTACAGCAGCGGCCGCGGCATGGAGGCGATCTACATCGACATGCCCGAGCGCGCCGGCTTCGGCCGCTTCGCGCCGGTGCGCCATGCGGTGGGGCCGTTCATGTCGAGCCGCGAGCGGCTGCAGGAGGATGTGCGCGAGCGCGCGGCCTAGGCCGCGTCCCAGGCCGCGACCACTGCGTCCCCCGTCGCAGGGCGCAGCGCGAAGATACCGCTGTCGCGGTGCCGCGTGGGATGCACGCGGTTGGTGAGCAAGGTCCAGGCGATGCCCCGTTCGAAATCGACCCACAGGCCGGTGCCGGTGAAGCCGGTGTGGCCGATTGTCTCGCCCGAGCAGGCCTGCCCGCCGGACCAGTCGGGGAACCTGCGCTCCCAGCCGCAGGTGCGGTGCTCGAACTGGGGGGTACGAATGGCCGCCAACGTCGCCGGGCTCGCGCCGCTGCCATCGAGCAGTCCTCGTGCGAAGCCGAGCACGCCCGCCACGGTGCCGAACAGCCCTGCGTGTCCGGTCTGGCCGCCCATCGCGGCGCAATTCTCGTCATGGACTTCACCGTTGAGCACGCGCCCGCGCCAGGTGCAGCGTTCGGTCGCGACGGCAGGGCCCGGCGGAGGCCCGTAGCTGAGGCCCTCGCCCAGCGGCCAAGCGCCGAGCGGCGCTCCCGTGATGCGCTCGATGGCGATGCCGAGCAGGATGAAGTTGATGTCCGAATAGACGGGCGGCCCGTGGCGCCATTCGCGCTGGAGCACGAAGGCGCGCAGCCGGGCGGGGTCGTCGCCATAGGTGTAGATCGGCTCGACCGCGGGCAGGAAGGTCCGGTGCGCGAGGCAGTCGCGGAAGGTCAGCTTGCGTTCGGCAGCGCCCGCAACATCGTACTGTCGCAGGTCGGGGATGGCAGCGGTGAGCGGCGCATCGAGGTCGAGCCTGCCCTGCTCGGCGAGCGTCAGGATCATCGTCGTGGTTGCGATCACCTTCGAGACCGAAGCGAGGTCGAACCAGTGATCCCCGGTCAACGGCTCGGGTTGCGGCTCGATCGCGGCAAGGCCCGCGTGCCGCAGCCAGCGCCGCCCGTCGGCTGCGACCACGCCCAGCGTCGCGCCGGGGATCCGCCCCTCTGCAACCGCGGCGGCGGAGGGCGCGAAGGCGGCGTCGATGTTCACTGCCTGTCGTCCTCGCGAGGCTTCACTCTCGCTAGCACCGGCAGGAAGGCGATCGCCGCGAGGCTCAGCACGCCCGAGGCGAGGAAGAACAGGTCGAACCCATTGTGCCCGGCCGCGTCGAGCTGCTCGACGATCTGCCCGCCTGCGCCCGACAGCAGCCGTGCGAGCAGGAAGGCGAAGCCCGAGAGGAAGGCATATTGCGCGCCGGGGAAACGCGGGTTCACCAGCATCGAGAGGTAGACGACGAACACCGCGCCCGCCATGCCGTTGCCGAACTGGTCGGCCGCGGTCGCGACATAGAGCAGCAGCTCGTCGCGCGGCTGGTGCGCAAGCCAGACGAAGCCGAAATTGCCGATCGCGGCGAACACCGCGCCGATCGCCAGCGTTACGGGCGAGCGCCAGCGCGTCACCATCCAGCCGCCCAGCCCTACGCCGATGATGCTCGCGGCCAGCGCCACCACGCCATCGGCGCGCCCGATCTCCGTCTTGGTATAGCCGAGCGCCAGGATCATAGGCTTGGAGAGGTTGAGCGCGAGCACGTCGCCCATTCGATAGATTGAGACGAACGCCATCAGCACGATCGCCATGAAGCCGTAGCGCCAGAAGAAATCGACATAAGGTCCGATTGCGACCGAGGTGCGCAGCGGATCGGTCGGCCCGGCGCGGCGAATGCGCGGGAGCGCAAAGGCCATCGCGACGAAGGGCAGCATCGCGACGATGATGACGAAGGTCTTCACGTCGGTCTGCGCCCCGACGCCCATCGCCGCGGCACCCGAGAGCAGGCCCCAGCCGATCACGCCCGTGGCCAGGGTCGACACGCCGAGGATTGCCGCGCTGGCGATCAGTCCGGTCACGAGTGCCGGCCAGCGCCCGCCGCCGTGTCCGGGATCGGGGCGCATCGCCGCGAGGATCGGGAAGGGCACGAAGGCCGCGATGGCGATCGCAAGATAGGCGCCGCTCCAGCCGAGGCCGGGCGCGTCGGCGATGAGCAGCGCACCGCTGCCAGCCGCCACCATCGCGGTGCGATAACCCCACAGGTTCGCCGCGGCGATCGGGCCCTGCTCGGCCTCGGTGGGGGCGAGCTCGATGCGCCAGGCGTCGGCCGCGACTTCGAGCGTCGTCGTCCAGAAAGCAAGCAGCACCGCGAACAGCGCGGTCAGGCCCAGGCTCGTGTCCGACGCGGTCAGCGTCATCGCGAGCATCGATGTGAAGATGCCGAGCTGCGAGAGCATGATCCAGCCGCGCCGCTTGCCCCAGAAGCGCGCGAAGCCGGGTATGTCGTAGCGGTCGAGCAGCGGCGCCCAGAGGAACTTGAAGGTCGGCAGCAGCTGCACCCAGGCGAAGAAGCCGATGATCGTCAGCGCCACGCCATGATCGGTGAGGCGCGCCGCGAGCACGGTCGAGAACATGTAGAAAGGAAGCCCCGCCGAGAAGCCGAGCAGCACATAGAGCGCCATGCGGCCCAGCCCGTGCGGTACGGGCGA
>DATLJJ010000563.1:0-9334 GCA_035538975.1 Sphingomonas sp.
AAAGACGCTGCGTTCGGGTGAGCCGGTGAGCGCGGTGCTCGAGATCAACGGCGGGAAGGCGGCCGAGCTCGGCATCGCGGCGGGTGACAAGGTGACGTGGCAGGTCCGCTGATCGCGGCAGGATAGCGATTGCCCTCCTTCCCGCGTGCCGCTAATCGGCGGCCATGGGCCTCAATCTCAATCCTTTCACTTGGTGGAACGGCGCCACTCTCGGCACCTGGTTCGGTCTGCGCGGCAAGACGCAGGTGGGCGAGGACGAGCTCGGCAATGTTTATTATGAGGGCGGCAAGGATCCCAACGGGCGCACGCGCCGCTGGGTGATCTACAACGGCTCGAACGACGCGAGCCGCATCGCGCCCGAATGGTTCAGCTGGCTCCACCACCAGATCGACGACGTGCCCGATCGCGCGCTGCCGCCGCAGCGGACCTGGGAGAAGCCGTGGGAGCCGAACCAGACCGGCACGCGGCTGGCCTATCGTCCGCCGGGCGCGCTGGAGGCGGGCGGCCATCGCATCCGCTCCACCGGCGACTACGAGGCCTGGACTCCCGACGCATGACCCTGCGTGCCGGGCATGCCCTGACGGCGCTGCTGGTGCTGGGCCTGGGCGCATGCTCGGGCGGCGACTCGCCGGCCAACAACAGCGCCGACGATATCGTCATTGCCGACGCGGCCCCCGGCGCCAAAACCGAGGGCGGGGCCGAGCTGGTGACGGTGGGGCCCGACGGCAGCACGCTCAACGCCGCCGCCACGCCGATGAACGAGCGCGAGGCGGTGCTCGGCCTGCTCAACAAGCGCAACGGCGAGGCGCGCGAGTTCAAGCTCAAGCCCGGCCAGGCCACGCGGCTGGGCGACGTGATCGTTCGCCTGCGTGCGTGCGATCGTACTGCCCCATGGGAAGCCGATCAGCTCACCGGCGCCTTCGTGCAGGTCGACGTGCTCGAGCTCGACAAGAAGTGGCACCGCGTCTTTTCGGGCTGGCTCTACAAGGAGCGCCCGGCGCTCAATGTGGTGCAGCACCCGATCTATGACGTGTGGGTCAAGAGCTGCGCGATGACCTTCCGCGACAGCGGGCCCGAGACCGTTCCCGCACCCTCCGCCGGAGGCGCGGGCGGCGCAGGTGGCAACCGATCGAGCGCCAGCCAGTCGCCCGCCACCGAAGGCGCGCCTGCGGAAAGTCCGGCGGCCGAGTCGCCCAGCGCCGAGTCCAGCAACGCGACATAGTCGTCGCGCGGAATCTCGATCGCGCCCAGCGATGCGAGATGGTCGGTCTGGAACTGGCAATCGAGCAGCGTGAAGCCGCCGGCCTTCAGCCGCGCCACCAGATGCGCGAAGGCGACCTTCGAGGCATCACGCACGCGCGTCACCATCGACTCGCCGAAGAAAGCGCGGCCCAGCGCGAGGCCGTAGAGCCCGCCGGCGAGGCGATCGCCGTCCCAGCATTCGATCGAATGGGCGAAGCCGCGGCGGTGAAGCTCGATGAAAACGCGCTCAATCGGACCGTTGATCCAGGTGTCCGGCCGGTCGGGCGCCGACTCGGCGCAGAGCTGGACGATCTGCTCGAAGGCCGTGTCGGTGGTCAGGTGGAAGCGATCTGAGACGATCGTCTTGCGGAGCGAGCGCGACAGATGGAAATGGTCGAGCGGCAGGATGCCGCGCAGCTTGGGCTCGACCCAATAGACGCTTGCGGCACCGCGGTCGTCAGCCATCGGGAACACGCCCATCGCGTAGGCGCGCAGCACCAGATCCGGGTCCAGATCGAACTGGGGAGAGATTCGGTGGCTCATCGGTGCTGACTCGGGGCCATAACGCACGCTGCCACGAAAAAGGGCCGGCGGGAATGCCCGCCGGCCCCTTGGGATTGCTGGATAATTCGCCTGGCGATCAGACGTGGCAGGTCTTGGCGGCCTTGCCGGGCAGCGTGACGTTCACGCTCTTCGGCGTGCCGGTCAGCTTGAAGCCGCCCTCCGCCTCGAACGGACCGCCCTCGGCCTCGGCCTTGAGCATGGTCGCCTTGCCGCCCTTCTCCGTGCGGAGCTGGACCTGCTTGTTGCCCTGGAAGAAGTCGACATAGACCAGGCTGTTGTCGCCGCAGCGCAGCGTTGCGGTCGACGCGATCGCCGGGGGCAGCTCGACGGGAGCGGCATTGGCGAGCTGCGACGCCATCGGATCGGGCGCAGTCGTGCTGACTTCCTCGGGCTTGCTCTCGCAGGCGGTCAGCGACAGGAGCGCAAGAGCGGCGGCATAAACGGGGGTGTTCTTCATAGCGGACGCTGCTTTTCCTCAGACGTTAACGATCGTCAAGTCGATTCGTGTGATAAGGTAACATTGTTGTTGTGCGACGCAGCGAGTCTTGCGAATCATTGCGCCGCTTTCCTGTAGAATGGCGAGTCGTTTGCGCAGATTCATTTCAGGAATACGACTGAGGCAAGATTTCTGCCGCGCTGCGGCGCGAATCTGTCCCTTCTTGACCCATTTTGCGCGCCGCCGCATGCAATCTGCATGGGAAAGTCGGCGATGCGCGCGCTTGCGATGACAGGTCTGCTGGTGCTCGCGGGCTGCAGCTCTGCGAGCGACGAGAACGCGAATGCGGCAAACGCTGCTACCGAGCTGCCGCGCGGGCCGATGCTCGGTTCGGTGGACCTGTCACTGCCCATCGAGATTCAGGGCACCAGTGCGTCTTGGCGGATGGCGATTGCTCCGGGCGAGATCACCTTCGCCGAGGCTTCAGGCCGTGCCCCGGTGGACTTCTATCCGGTGAGTCCGAAGGTCGATCGCGCGCAGGCAAGCTATTCGACTCGAACGCCCGATGGCGAGCCAGTGACTATAATGCTCGCCGATACGCCGTGCGGCGAAGCGCGCCTGCCGCTCACTGCCGACGTGCGGATCGGTGCGCGCAGTTTCGCAGGCTGCGCGCAGCAGCGCGGGACGGGTGTGCCTGCCAGCGAGGCGACGAATACCGCCGGCTGAACGCAGGTCAGCGCAGCCAGCTCCCCAGCGCTTCCCAGGAGGGTAATTTGGCGGCGAGGCCCACCGTGTGGAGCGGGCTGCTCGATGGCAGGGCGACGATCTGGTAGCGCCCTGCGACCGTGCCGAGTTGTTTCAGCCCCTGCCGCAGCGCGGTACCTCCATTGAAGGCGATCGCGCGCAAGTCGGGCAGCGTGGTGGCCAGCGCAGCGATGTCATGACCCTCGATGTCGCGCATCGCGGCATCGGCGCTGCCGGTGCGCGTGGCGCTCGCCACGACGTCCCATAGTCCGACATGGGCCTCCAGCAGCGCTGCGAGACGCGCCTCATAGTCGAGCCGCACCAGGTCACGGTCGATCGCCGCCGACATCAGCAGCCAGAACTGGTTCTGCGGGTGCGCATAATAGCGCCGCTCGGCCAGCGACCGCTCGCCGGGCAACGAGCCGAGCACGAGCAGGCGCACGCGATCGTCCACGACGGGGGGAAAGGAGTGCTTGCGGTCAGCCATCTGGCTGCGATAGCCTCGCCCCATGGCGCGTACCATCACCCGCTATGCCGATTTCTGGCCCTATTATCTCCAGGAACATGCGAAGCCGGAGACGCGGCGGCTGCACTATGTCGGGACCGCGCTCACCTTCGTCTTTCTCGCGCTCGCACTGACGCAGGGCGGCTGGTGGTGGCTCCTGATCCCGCTCGCCGGCTATGGCTTCGCCTGGGCCGCGCATTTCGGCGTCGAGAAGAACCGGCCGGCGACCTTCACTTATCCGCTGTGGTCGCTTTTCTCCGATTATCGCATGTTCTTCCTGTGGCTGACGGGGAGGCTTGCGCCGCATCTCAAGCAGGCGGGCGTCGCCGCATAGTTTCGCTTGCTTGCGGTCCGGGCCGCGACGCCCCTATCTAGCGCGCATGCATGTGACACCCGACACGCTGGCGCTCATCGGCAACACCCCGCTGGTGCGCCTCAAGGGGCCGAGCGAAGCGACCGGCTGCGACATCTTCGGCAAATGCGAGTTCGCCAATCCCGGCGCCTCTGTGAAGGACCGCGCGGCGCTCTTCATCGTCCAGGATGCCGAGGAGCGGGGACTGATCGAGCCGGGGGGGACGATTGTCGAGGGAACTGCAGGTAACACTGGAATCGGGCTGGCGCTGGTCGCCAACGCCAAGGGCTACAAGACGATCATCGTCATGCCCGAGACGCAGAGCCGCGAGAAGATGGACACGCTGCGCGCGCTCGGCGCCGAGTTGGTGCTGGTCCCCGCCGCGCCCTACTCGAACCCCGGCCATTTCGTGCACACCTCGCGCCGCATCGCGGAGGAGACGCCCAACGCCATCTGGGCCAACCAGTTCGACAATATCGCCAACCGCCGTGCGCATATCGCCGGCACCGCGGAGGAAATCTGGTCGCAGATGGACGGGCGGGTGGACGGCTTCACCTGCGCAGTGGGCACCGGCGGGACCCTCGCCGGCGTCGGCCTGGGGCTCAAGGCCAAGAACGAGAATGTGTGCATCGCGCTCAGCGACCCGCATGGCGCGGCGCTCTACGAATATTATGCGCATGGCGAGCTGAAGTCCGAAGGCTCGTCCGTCGCCGAGGGGATCGGGCAGGGGCGGATCACCGGCAATTTGGAAGGCGCGCCGGTCGACACCCAGTTCCGCATCTCCGACGAGGAAGGGCTCGAATGGGTACGGCGGCTGCTGGCGGAGGAGGGGCTGTGCCTCGGCCTTTCGTCGGGCATCAACGTCGCTGGCGCCGTGCGGCTCGCGCGTGAGCTGGGGCCGGGCAAGCGGATCGTGACGATCCTCGCCGACACGGGATTCCGCTACCTCTCGACGCTCTACAACGCCGAATGGCTGCGCGCCAAAGCCCTGCCCGTGCCGGAGTGGCTCGCGACCGCCTGATTGCGAAATCGGCGCTTCTCTCGACAAGTCGAGGATGAGGCGTTACATTTATGCCACAGGATGAAGTCGGGATCGCACCAAGACTCAGCCCAGGCTATGCAGCGCGTCCGCGTCGGAATGACGGGTCTCGCGCTGGTTCTGGTGCTCATCGGAATCGCCAGCGCGATCTTATCCTCCGCCAATCGTGACGAGCCGGTGGCGGCCGTGGGCGCCCCCAACGCGTCCGTGGTCGCGAACATGACCGACCGTGACGCCGATGTCGCCACGCAGAAGGCGAAGGACGAGCCGCTTGCCGAACTCGGCGCAGCGCCGAGCGCCTCCTCGACGGATGCGGCCGAGACCGATCAGACCGAGGCCGTCGAGCCCGAGCCCGCGCGCTGACCTGACCGGTCGCGCCTTCCACTTTCCCTGAAAAATGGCCGTGGCCGCTCGTGCAGCGGCCGAGTCGTCGCTCCACGCACCGTTCCCGTCCGACGGCACGCGACCGAGCCCGCGCGGCAGTTCGGTTCGCATCAAGAACAAAACAGGATGATATCGGGAATATACTTGAAAAATGGTGCTGAGTGGGGGAAATTCCCGCGTAATCCCTGACTCTCCCGTTGTGTCCCGTCTCGATTTGTGATTAAACGTGCAGTCTAAGGGGGCACGACCCTTTTCACCGTGAAAGCATCAGGCTGGAGCGCGGCGGCGATCGCGATTCCGGCGGCGGGAAAGGCGTGCCTGGCTTTTCGAGGTCGGGTTTGTGGCAGACAGGGAGCTCTTCGAGGGATTTGCGCTCCAGGCGGTCGACCAGAAGGGTCGCGTCGCCATTCCCGCAGACCTGCGCGCCGCCGCCGAGCGCAATTCGGACATCCGCCAGATCGTCGTGGGCCTCCATCCGGAGGATCCGTGCCTCTCCGCGCACGATCTGAGCTGGTCCAAGGAGAAGTACGACCGGCTCGACCGCAAGGAGCAGCTGGCGGAGGAGCGCGGCGCCGATGTCGATACGCGCGCCAAGCGGCGCGCCTTCGGTCAGGTCGAGAAGGCGCCGTTCGACGACAGCGGCCGCTTCGTGATCCCGCCCTTCTTTCGCATGAAGGCCGGCATCCAGAAATGGGCGCTGTTCTACGGCAGCGGCGAGACCTTCGACATCTGGGCGCCGGAGCGGCTGATGGGCGATCCCAACGCCGATCCGATGTTGCGCGAGATTTGCGAATATCTCTGTCAGTCGAAGGGAGTGAAGCTGTGACCGGCTCCGCTCCCCACATTCCCGTGCTGCGCGACGAAGTGGTCGACGCGCTCGCCATCGTGCCCGGCGAGCGCCATGTCGACGCGACCTTCGGTGCGGGCGGATACACTCAGGCGATCCTCGAGCGGGGTGCCGAGGTGGCCGCCTTCGACCGCGACCCCCAGGCGATCGAAGGCGGCCAAACGCTTGTGGCTGCTTCCGGCGGACGGCTGATCCTCATCGAGGCGCCGTTCAGCCGGATGGAGCAGGAGCTCGCGCACCGAGGGCTGGTGCCCGTCGACGGGGTGACGATGGATATCGGCGTCTCGTCGATGCAGCTCGATCAGGCGGAGCGCGGCTTCTCGTTCCAGCAGGATGGGCCCCTCGACATGCGGATGAGCCAGTCGGGCGAGAGCGCGGCGGATTGGCTCAACACCGCCGAGGAGAGCGAGATCGCCGACGTGCTCTTTCAGTACGGCGAGGAGCCGCGCTCGCGCCGGGTGGCCAAGGCGATCATCGCCGCGCGTCCGCTGACGCGCACAGCGGAGCTGGCGAACGTCGTGCGCAAGGCGCTGGGCCACAAGCCGCACGACAAGAAGGACCCCGCGACGCGAACCTTCCAGGCGATCCGCATCCACCTCAACCGCGAGCTCGACGAGCTGGCGGAGGGGCTGGCGGCCGCCGAGCGCGTGCTCAAGCCCGGCGGTCGGCTGGCGGTGGTGACCTTTCACAGCCTCGAGGACCGCATGGTGAAGCGCTTCCTGCGCGAGCGCAGCGGCAGCGAGCCCGCCGGCTCGCGGCACCGCCCGGCTGTGGGGCCTCGGGCCGAACCCAGTTTTGAGCCGCCAGCCAAGGCCGTGCGCCCGGGCGAGGCGGAGGTTGCGCGTAACCCGCGCGCGCGATCGGCGACGCTGCGTGTGGCGCGGCGGACGGCGGCCGCGCCGTGGTCGAGTGAAGGAGTGAACTGATGGCAATGCATCGCTTTGAGGGGCTGGGCTGGTTCCTGTGCGGCGTCATCGTGGCGCCTGCCTGTTACATGGTGAACAGCTATGGCGCGGCCGAGCAGGCGAAGCTCAACGCGACCAAGGCTGCGATCCTGCAGGCGCAGCGCGACATCCGGCAGCTGGAGACCGAGTTCAACACGCGTGCCAATCTCGCCCAGCTCGAGCGCTGGAACGGCGAGGTGCTGGCGTTGGCCGCGCCGGCACCGCAGCAGTTCCTCGCGAGCGAGACCCAGCTCGCCAGTCTCGACCAGCCGATAGCGGATGCGCAGGTGCAGACCGCGTCGCTCGTCGTTCCAGTCGGCGCGACTCCGGTGCAGGCCGTCGCTGCGGCAGTGGTCCCCGCTGCGCAGCCGGTGCAGGGCGCCGCGCATGATTCGACAGGCCCCAGGGCGGTCGCCCGGCAGGATGGGGAACTTCGCAAGTTGATGAAGAAGGCTGACCGCCAGGCAGTCGCCATGGTGGGCGACGGCGTGCTCAGCGCGTCGACGGTCAACGACCTGGAGAAGCTGGCGAAGCGCGAGAAGCTGGCGCTGCGTTGATCGTCGTCGTCGCCCCGCCTGCGCGCGCGCGCGCTTCGGGCGGAGCCCGGCAGGCGCTCGTCGCCGTCGCGCAGCTGCGCCTGATGGTGCTGTCGATCCTTTTCGGATTCGGCATGCTTGTCGTCATCGGCAAGCTGGCGCTGCTGGCGCTGTGGGCCGAGCCGGCGACCGCCCGCGACATCGCTGCCACGCTGATTCCGCCGCGCGGCGACATCGTCGACCGCAACGGCACGCCGCTGGCGCGCACCATCGATGCCTGGTCGATCGCCGTCCACCCCAACCAGGTGATCGGCGACAAGGGCGCGCTCGCGCAGAAGCTCGCCGAACTCATTCCGGAGCAGAGCGCCGGCCATTATTATGCATTGCTCAATTCGGGCAGCAACTTCGCCTTCCTGAAGCGCCGGGCGATGCCCGAGCTCGTCAACGCAGTGAACACGCTGGGCGAGCCGGCCATCGAATTCCAGCGCGAACCCGACCGGCTCTATCCCCAGTCGAACATGGCGGCGCACGTGCTCGGTTTCCTCGACGCACAGGGACGGGGCGTGTCGGGCATGGAGAAGGTGCTCGAGCCTCAGCTCAGCGACCCGGCGCGCCGCAGCCAGCCGGTGGCGCTCTCGATCGACGCGCGCGTCCAGGCGGCGCTCGAAAACGAGCTCGGCCGATCGATGCTCGACCTGCAGGCGCGCGGCGCGGCCGGCGTGATCCTGGACGTGAACACCGGCGAGGTAGTGGCGATGACCTCGCTGCCCAGCTTCAATCCCAATGCGCTGCAGGGCTCGCCGCCGCCGAACAACGTGACCCAGAGCGTCTATGAGCTGGGCTCGACCTTCAAGCCGATCGCAGTCGCGGCGGCGATCGATTCAGGGACGATCACGTCGATGGCGCGCCGCTTCGACGCGACCAAGCCGCTCCATATCGGCCGCTTCACGATCAACGACGATCCCGGCGACGAGCAGTTTCGCTGGCTCAACATCCCCGAGACGCTGGTCTATTCGTCGAACATCGCCACGGCGCGCATCGCCGATGAACTGGGCGCCGAGAAGCTGCAGAACGTGTTCCGCCGCCTGGGCTTCGATCGCCGCCCCGGCATCGAGCTGGGCGGCGCGCGGCCGCTGTGGCCGGCCTTCTGGGGACGAGTGACGGTGATGACCACGGCCTATGGCCATGGCATCGCAGTCACGCCGCTCCATCTTGCCAGCGCCTATTCCGCGCTCGTCAACGGCGGCATCCTGCGTCCTGCCACGCTGATGAAGGTCGATCCGGCGCGCGCGCCCGCCGGGGAGCGCGTGCTCCAGGAAGCGACCAGCGCGCGGATGCGCCAGCTGCTGCGGCTTATCGTGCTCAAGGGCACCGGGCGAAAGGGCGAGGCGCCGGGTTATCGCATCGCAGGCAAGACGGGCACCGCCGAGGCGGCCTCTGGCGGCGGATACGACAAGCATCGCAACGTCTCGACCTTCGCTGCGGCTTTCCCGATCGACGCGCCGCGCTATGTCATGGTGGTCATGCTCGATTCGCCCAAGGCAAACCCCGCGCTGGGGGTATATCGCACCACGGCCGCGTGGACCGCTGCTCCGGTGGTCAGCCGCGTGGTCAGCCGCACCGGCACGCTGCTCGGCGTCGTCCCCGACAACAACCGTGACATCGACGAGAGCGAGCTTCTGCCGTTGATCTGGCAGGGACCGCAGACTGCGCAGGGCGTGCAATGAGGCTGGGTGCGCTG
>DATLJJ010000564.1:0-3283 GCA_035538975.1 Sphingomonas sp.
GACGCATTCGAACAGCAGGTCCATCAGCATCGATTTGCCGCGGCCGACGTCGCCCCAGAGATAGAGGCCGCGCGGCGGCTCGGGTGCGCGGCCGAGCGCGCGCCACAGGATGCTGCCCTTTTTGGGCGTCGCCTCCAGCTCGGTCGCGAGCCGGTCGAGGCGTACGGCGGCGGCGCGCTGCTCGGGATCGGGCCGAAGCTCGTTCGCAGCGACGAGCGCTTCATAGCTGGCGAGGACGCGGCTCATTTTCCGGCACCCCGGCAGAGGCCGGGACCCCGCTGCAATGCGGGCAATGGAGAGGGCCGGCCCCTGATTACGAATATTCCGATACTGGGCCCCGGACTGCGCCGGGGTACAGCAAAGGAGCGGATCAAAGCGCCCGCTCGGCTTCCATCTTCTTGATCTCGGCGATCGCCTTGGCCGGGTTGAGGCCCTTGGGGCAGACGTTCGCGCAGTTCATGATCGTGTGGCAGCGATAGAGGCGGAACGGATCCTCGAGCTGGTCGAGCCGCTCGCCGGTCATCTCGTCGCGGCTGTCGGCGAGCCAGCGATAGGCCTGGAGCAGGATCGCCGGGCCGAGGAAGCGGTCCGAATTCCACCAATAGCTGGGGCACGAGGTCGAGCAGCAGGCGCACAGGATGCACTCGTAGAGGCCGTCGAGCTTCTCGCGGTCTTCCGGCGACTGGAGCCGCTCCTTGCCCGAAGGGGTGGTGGAGACGGTCTGGAGCCACGGCTTGATCGAGGCATATTGCGCGTAGAAGTGCGTGAAATCGGGAACGAGGTCCTTGATCACGTCCATGTGCGGCAGCGGCGTGATGCGGATGTCGCCCTTGATGTCCTCGATCGCAGTGGTGCAGGCGAGGCCGTTGCGACCGTCCATGTTCATCGAGCAGGAGCCGCAGATGCCCTCGCGGCACGAGCGGCGGAAGGTGAGCGTCGAGTCCTGCTCGGACTTGATCTTGATAAGCGCGTCGAGGACCATCGGGCCGCACTCGTCGAGATCGATCTCGAAGCTGTCGTAGCGCGGGTTTTCGCCCGACTCGGGGTCGTAGCGATAGATCTTGAACTTCTTGACGCGGCTGGCGCCCGGATCGGCCTTGTGCTCCTTGCCTTTGGCGATCTTGCTGTTCTTGGGCAGGAGAAATTCGGCCATTGCAGGTTCCTTTGCTGCGCGCGCGATAGCCAATCGGGCGTGGGTGCTCAAGCACCTATGCGGCCCACCTGCGCATCGAGGGTCAGATCACATCGAGCACCAGCCCCAGCTCGCGCGCCTCCTCGGCACCGATGTACCAGCCCGCGGGCGCGCGCTCGCGCACCTGCTCGAAGGAGACGCGCGTGCCTGCGACGATCGCACGGAAGCCCTCCTCCTCTATGTCCACCGAAGTCTCGATCTCGCGCAGCGCCGCCTCGAGCCCTGAGGCGCAGGTACGCAGTGGGCCCGATATGTTGACCGTTTTGGTCATCTGGCGCTCGTGGATCAGCAGCCGGGTGCCGCGCGTGAGGAAGCGGCGTTCGGCGGGAAACCCCGCCATGAAGGTGGCGCCGGCAGAATAGACCGCCACCTTGCCCAGGAACAGCGCCTCGCGCCCGCTATATTCGCTGAGCAGGCGGATATCGTCTGCCATCAGCCGGGCGACCTCCGGATCGCCGCCCAGCGTGGAGAGCGAGACGACCAGCGGCCCCTCGGCGGGCGCGCCGGTGAGCTGCTGGCGAAAGGCGCCGTACATCACGTGATCGATGGCGCCGTGAAGCACCACATGCGGCGACGCGAGCAGCGGATAGCGTGCGGCGCGGCTGTCGCGCTCGGAGGGCGGTGTGGGATCGACCATGGTGCTGCGCCAACCGCCCTGCGCAGCGGCGGTTCCGTGGCTGCCGCCGCGTCAAAGTTGACCAACTTTCGGGTAACGCGCCGCATCTCGCAATTTTATTGCGCGATCGCGACCGTGCTGCGGGCAAAATCGGAGTCGAACGGTTCAAGGAGCGGTCAGCGAGCCGACGCACCGAGCCCAGCAGGCGAAATCCTATTTTGCAAGCCCGCGATCGGCGTGCCCGCTCAATCCTTCAGCGCATCGGTGGCGGGGGCTCCGACGGGCGCGGTGGCAGACTTGGGAATGCGCGTCTCGAGCGGGGCGAGCCATGCAGCGGCGTCGGCGCCGATCGCGACCTGCGGATTGGAGGGCGTGAGGCCGTTCGCCATTTCCCAGCCGATGATCAGGTGCCGCGCCTCGCTCACCGCGGCATCGAGCGGCTGCGGCTTGCGCAGCGCATGGTTGACCAGCGCATCGCCGAAGAAGGTCCAGTCGTTCTCGGCGCGGCAGCCGAAGGAGGTTCGATCCGAGGCGGCGGCAGTGACCAGCACGGTGCGCGCATCGGCGAGCGGGGGCACGAAGATCCCCGAGTAGCAGGCCGACAGGATCAGCAGCCGGTTGCGGATGCCCAGTTCGTCGAGGATCGCGCCGAGACGGCCGGGGGACAGCAGGCCATAGCCTTCGTCGCCGTCGTGATAGGCGAGACCCACCGGGGCGCCATGGGTGGTGGCGTAGAGGACCAGCACATCGCGCTCGCGATCCATCAGCTCGGCGACGCGGGCGAGCGCGAGCGTCAGCGATTCAGGATTGCCGCCGGCAAGCACGGGAGCATTCCGGCCGGTGCTGCCGGCAAGGGCGAGCGTGCGGCCGGCGGCATCGTATCGGCGTGCCAGCACGTTCGCCGCCTCCCGGGCCTCGCGGGCGAAGACCGGATCGCTGTCGAGCGCGACGGAGACGACATAGGCGTCGACCAACCCCCGCCGCTCGGGCGCGAGCGTATCGAGCGCGCGCGCCAGTCGTCGCCGGTCTGCGAGCAGCCATTTGGCCGAGCGGCCGCGCTCGAGCTGCGGCCCGAGCCGGAGCGCGGCGTCCATGTCGGAACGGTCGGCTTCGCTGACAAGCGCGGGCCAGTCGCGACTGTGGGGAGGCGGCGCGGGCTGCGACTGCGCCACCGTCGAAAGCGCCCCTGCCAACAGGATTGCGGCAAGGTGCAAGTGAAACGGAACACGCATCGGCTGCCCCCCACTGTCGGGGCCAGTCTCAACGCGGCCGAAACGAAGTCAACCCGTGCCTGCACGAGGCAAGCGGGTCGTCCTTTCAATGCGCCGGCCTTCCCGAGGGAAAGCCGGCGGATCGATCAATAGACGCGCTTCTTGGGCTCGATGTACGCGATCTCGTCGGTGAGCGTGTAATCGTGCACCGGGCGATAATCGATCGCGGTGGTGCCGCCCTTGCCGCCCCATCCGTCGAAGGTC
>DATLJJ010000565.1:0-5737 GCA_035538975.1 Sphingomonas sp.
GACGAGGCTGTTGCCCGTCGCCTCGGCGATCAGCAAGTGGAAGCGCCGGTCGGCGTCGAGTGCGTCGGGGCCTTCGGCCTCCATGCGATCGAGGAGCCCGTCGAGTTCGGCGAGCGCGGTTTCGTCGATCGAAGTGGCGGCCAGCGCCGCGGCCTCGCCTTCGAACAGCACGCGCGCCTCGATCAGCTCGAAGGCACCGACGTCGAGCTCGGGAGAGAGGCCGGTCGCGGGGCGGTTGGTCACATAGATGCCCGAGCCGTGCCGGGCCTCGACCAGCCCTCGGATCTCGAGCGCGATCATCGCCTCACGGATCGTAGGCCGGCTGACCTCGAAATCCTCGGCAAGCTCGCGCTCACTCGGCAATCGGCTGCCCGCGGGGAAACGCCTCTGGGCAATGGCTTCGGCAATCTTCTCGGCGATCGCCTGGTAGAGCTTGCGCGGACTGGTCTGCATGGCGCGGCTATCTCATAATCCGGGACAAGCAGCAAGTTACTGGCCTTACCACTTTGCTCCACGTCTCAATATCGAGGAGAGGACATGTGCTGAGGGATGTGCGGCAGATTGGCTTGACAATCTGCCGACGGTGGCCGACCAACGTGTATTGAGACATCATACCAATTAGCGAGACAAAATGCCCCGCATAACTTCCGCCCGCGTGATCGTCACTTGCCCCGGCCGCAACTTCGTGACGCTCAAGATCGAGACCGACGAGGGCGTCTACGGCCTCGGCGACGCGACGCTCAACGGCCGCGAGCTGGCGGTGGTGAGCTACCTCGAGGACCATGTGATTCCGTGCCTGATCGGCCGTGACGCGCACCGGATCGAGGACATCTGGCAGTATCTCTACAAGGGCGCTTATTGGCGGCGCGGTCCCGTCACCATGACGGCGATCGCCGCGGTCGACATGGCGCTGTGGGATATCAAGGGGAAGGTCGCCGGGCTGCCGGTGTATCAGCTGCTCGGCGGGGCGAGCCGCGAGGGCTGCATGGTCTACGGCCACGCCAACGGATCGGACATCGAGGAGACGATCGAGCGCGCGCACGAATATCTGGAGCAAGGCTACAAGGCCGTCCGCCTGCAATCGGGCGTGCCGGGACTGGCGGCCACGTACGGCGTGTCGGGCGAGCGCTTCTATTACGAGCCGGCCAAGGGCTCGCTCCCCGAAGAGACGCTCTGGTCGACCTCCAAATATATGAATCATGTGCCGAAGCTGTTCGAGCGCGGGCGTGACTCGCTGGGGTGGGACATCCACCTGCTCCACGACGTCCACCACCGGCTGACGCCGATCGAGGCGGGGCGGCTGGGCAAGGACCTGGAGCCCTATCGCCTGTTCTGGCTCGAGGATGCGACGCCGGCGGAGAACCAGGCCGGCTTCCGCCTGATCCGCCAGCACACCACCACGCCGCTGGCGGTGGGCGAGATCTTCAGCTCGATCTGGGACGCCAAGCAGCTGATCGAGGAGCAGCTGATCGACTATATCCGCGCGACGGTGGTCCACGCCGGGGGCATCACGCACCTGCGCCGGGTGGCGGCGCTCGCCGACCTCTATCAGGTCCGCACCGGCTGCCACGGCGCAACCGATCTTTCGCCGGTGTGCATGGCCGCGGCGCTGCATTTCGGCATCTCGGTGCCTAATTTCGGCATCCAGGAATATATGCGCCACACCGCGGAGACCGACGAGGTGTTCCCGCATGCCTACAGCTTCAGCCAGGGGCTGATGCACCCCGGCGACAAGCCCGGGCTGGGCGTCGACCTCGACGAGGTCCTGGCCGCCAAATACGAATACAAGCGCGCCTATCTCCCCGTGAACCGGCTCGAGGACGGGACGATGTGGAGCTGGTGAAGCCGGCCGGGTTGCAGAAAAATCAATAAATTGCGGAGGGGTTATGGCTATCGGAACGAGGATGCTCGCGCTGCTCTGCGCGGCGAGCGTGATAACGATCGTGCAGACGGCGCCGGCAGCGGCGCACGACGCCTCGACGGTAGTCGCTTCTCCGCGCGCGACCTACAACCTCAATCCGGGCTGGCGGACCACCACGGGTGACGTCGCGGGCGCCGAACGCCCCGAGTTCGACGACGCCAAATGGCAGACGGTGACGTTGCCCAATGCCTTCAACGAGAAGGAGGCGTTCGCCCGCGACATCCGCGAGCTCTCGACCGGGATCATCTGGTACCGCAAGCACATCATGCTCCCTGCCGGGGCGGAGAAGGGCAAGGCGTTCCTCGAGTTCGAGGGCGTGCGCCAGGCCGCCGAAGTGTGGGTCAACGGCCGCCCCGTGGTGCTTTCGGAGCATGGCGTGATCAGCTTCGGTGCGGACATCACGCCGATGCTCAGGCCCGGCGACAACGTTATCGCGGTGCGCGTCGACAGCGACTGGAAGTACAAGGAACGCGCGACCGGCAGCGGCTTCCAGTGGAACGACCGTAATTTCAACGTCAACTATGGCGGTATCACCAAGAACGTCCGGCTGCACCTGACCGACCTGCTGCACCAGACGCTGCCGCTTTATTCGACGCTGGGCACCACCGGCCAATATGTATGGGCGGACGGCTTCGACATCCCCGGCCGGTCCGCGACGATCCACGCCGAGACGCAGGTGCGCAACGACGACAGCCGGCCGCGCAGCATCGGCTATCGCGTCGAGGTTCGCGATCGCGATGGGCGCGTGGTCGGCCGGTTCGACGGGCCCGCCGCAACGATCGCTCCGGGCGAAACGCGCACGCTCGCGGCCGAGCGGCGGCTCGACGGGCTCAACTTCTGGAGCTGGGGCTATGGCTATCTCTATCGCGTGACCACCAGCCTGGTGGAGAGCGGCAAGGTGATCGACAGCGTCGACACCGTCACCGGCTTTCGCCAGACGCGTTTCGCCGACGGCATGATCACGCTCAACGGCCGCGTCATCCAGGTCCATGGCTATGCCCAGCGCACGTCGAACGAGTGGCCCGCGGTAGGCGTCTCCCTCCCGCCGTGGATCAGCGACTTCTCCAACGCGCTGATGGTCGAGAGCGGCGGCAACCTGGTGCGCTGGATGCACATCACGCCTTCGAAGCAGGACGTCGAATCAGCCGATCGCGTCGGGCTGATGCAGGCGATGCCCGCGGGCGACGCAGAGCACGATGTCGAGGGCCGGCGCTGGGAACAGCGCAAGGAAGTGATGCGCGACGCGATCGTCTACAACCGCAATAACCCCTCGATCCTGTTCTACGAGGGCGGCAACGAAAGCATCAGCGAAGCGCACATGGCCGAGCTCAAGGCCATCCGCGACCAGCATGACCCCCACGGCGGCCGCGCGATCGGATCGCGCGAGATGCTCGACAGCAACACCGCCGAATATGGCGGCGAGATGCTCTATGTGAACAAGAGCGGCGACATCCCGATGTGGGCGATGGAATACAGCCGCGACGAAGGCGCGCGCGCCTATCAGGACGAATTCACGCCGCCCTTCCACAAGAACGCGCCCGACTACAACCGCAATCAGGACAGCCACGCCGCCGAGGATGTGCGCCGCTGGTGGGACTATTACCGCGTCCGCCCGGGCACCGGCCGCCGCGTGAGCTCGGGCGGCGTCAACATCATCTGGTCCGACAGCAACACCCATTTCCGTGGTGACAATAATTATCGTCGTTCGGGCGAGGTCGACCCGGTGCGCCTGCCCAAGCAGGGCTTCTACGCGCATCAGGTGATGTGGAACGGCTGGGTCGATCCCGAGAAGCCAGCGACGCACATCATCGGCCATTGGAACTATGCGCCAGGGACGGTGAAGGACGAGACGGTTGTCTCGAATGGCGAGAGCGTCGAGTTGTTCCTCAACGGCCGTTCGCTGGGCAAGGGCGAGCGTAGCAGCGGATTCCTGTTCACCTGGCCCAAAGTAAAGTGGGAGCCGGGCACGCTCCGTGCGGTCGCCACCCATGCGGACGGCAGCACCTCCCAATATCAGGTCGAGACGGTGGGCGAGCCCGCGGCGATCCGCCTGACTCCCCGCACGAGCCCGCGCGGCTTCGTGATGGACGGCGCGGACATCGCGCTGGTCGATATCGAGGTGGTCGATGCGAAGGGCCGGCGCGTGCCCACTGCCTATAACAAGGTCTCCTTCACGCTCGACGGCCCGGCCGAATGGCGCGGCGGCATCGCGCAGGGCGATTCCTCGGGCAAGCCGCGTGCCGAAGTGGCGGTGCAGCAGCAGTCGATCCCCGGCACCACCAGCTTCGCGGGGACCGCGCGGCACGAGGACAATTACGTCCTCTCGCGAACGCTGCCGGTAGAAGCGGGTGTGAACCGCGTGCTGCTGCGTGCCGGCACGGCGAAGGGCACGGTGCGGCTCACCGCCACCGCCGAGGGGCTCAAGAGCGCTACGGTGACGATCCCGGTGGTGCTCCCCAAGCCGGCAAAGGGCGGTCTCTCGGGCGACTTCCCCGAGGAGCATCAGGCCGGGTTGCTCACGCGTGGTCCCACGCCCGCCGAACCCTCCTATCGCGTCACGGCCGTGAGCCATGTGCCCGCGCAAGTGGTCGCCGGGTCGAACCAGGGCGAGGCGGAGCGCAGCGTCGACGACAACGAGCTCTCGCGCTGGGCGAGCGACGGCAAGCCCGAGACTGCGTGGATCGAATATCGCTTCGATCGGCCGGTGACGCTCGATCAGATCGATCTCAAGCTCGTCGGCTGGCGTACGCGCAGCTATCCGCTGCGCTTCGTGCTCGACGGACGCACGATCTGGGAGGGGCGGTCCGATCGCAGCCTGGGCTATGTCGGCCAGTCCTTCCCCGCGGCGACGGGACGTGTGCTGCGGATCGTCCAGACCGGCCCGGTCACCGACCGCGACGGCTTCGGCAACATCGTCGAGCTCGCCACGGCGCGTCAGGCCGGCGACACCGGCGCCAACGAAGTCCCGCCGGGCTGGCGGCTCGGCATCGTCGAGGCTGATTTCAACGGGCCGGCAGGGCAGGGGAAGTAGGAATGCAGCTCGACCGCCGCGCGCTCCTGGGGGTCGGGCTGACCGCTCCGCTGCTCGCCGCGGTTCCTGCCCGTGCTGCGCTCCGCCTTCCACGGCGCGCGCTGGGGATAGCGGCGCCGTTCGACATGCCGGGCATTGCGGTGCCCGATTTCTCGGCGAGCCCACGCTTCCCGATCACCGATTTCGGCGCCGATCCCGGCGATCAGGCAAAGACCGGCGCGGCGATCGCGCGCGCCATCGCGGCGGCGAGCGCTGCGGGCTCGGGGGTCGTCGTGGTGCCCGCCGGCGTCTGGCCGACGGGGAAGGTCCATCTCAGGAGCAACGTCAACCTGCACCTCGCGAAGGGCGCGACGTTGCTCTTCTCTTCGGACCCGAAGGACTATCTCCCGGCGGTGCCGACGAGCTGGGAAGGGTTCGAGTGCTACAACTATTCGCCGCTGGTCTATGCCTATGAGTGCGAGAATGTCGCGATCACGGGCGAGGGGAGGCTGAAGGCGCGGCTCGACGTGTGGAAGATCTGGTACGCGCGTCCGAAACCGCATCTCGACGCGCTGGTTCGGCTCGACGACATGGCATCGCGCGGTGTGCCGGTGGCGGAGCGGCAGATGGCCGTGGGCGAGGCGCATCTGCGGCCGCATTTCGTGCAGTTCAATCGTTGCCGCAACGTGCTGGTCGAGGACATCAGCATCGAGGACAGCCCCTTCTGGGTTCTCCATCCCTTCCTGTGCCGCGATGTCGTCATCCGCCGCGTGAAGGTTCGCGCGCACGGGCACAACAACGACGGC
>DATLJJ010000566.1:0-15037 GCA_035538975.1 Sphingomonas sp.
CGCCGAATCATAGCCGCGATATTCGAGCCGCTTCAGCCCTTCGAACAGGCGTCCGGCAACGTCCCCGGTTCCAAGAATTCCGACAATTCCGCACATCTGTCTTGATCCCCTGCCGCAATCAGTGCGGGAATTTGGTGTCCACGAAGGTCCGGGTGAATTCGTGCGGATCGGGCTCATGCCCCTGCGCCGCAACGAATTTCGGCCGCCCCTTTTCCCACACCTCGCGAATCGCACCGCGGATGCCGGCGGGAAAATTCATCCGCGCCTCGACCATCTCGCGCCAGCTTCCCCCGATCCCGTAGCTGGCGCGCAGCTGGGGCTCCATCGCGGTGAGCTCGGCGTCGGCGCGCGCATCCAGATGACCGATCGCGTCGAGCACATAGCCGTCGACGAGCCTCAGAAACGGCTTTCCGGCATAACGGTCGATCATTTGGCTGCCTTTCTTGCCTGCATGCGTTCGCGGAAGCGCTTCGCCCAGCCCGGCTTGGCTTCCTGCCGCGCACGAGTGAGCCCCAGCGCATCGGCTTCGACGTCCTGCGTCACCACCGATCCCGCGCCCACGATCGCGCCGTCGCCGATCTTCACCGGGGCGACCAGCGCACTGTTCGATCCGACGAAGGCGCCCTCGCCGATCTCGGTGCCGTATTTGAAATAGCCGTCGTAATTGCAGGTGATCGTGCCCGCGCCGATGTTGGCGCCCGCCCCCACTTTCGCGTCGCCGAGATAGGTGAGGTGATTGGCCTTGGCGCCCCTGCCGAGCACGGCCTTCTTGATCTCGACGAAATTGCCGACCTTGGCGCCCTCTTCGAGCACTGCGCCCGGGCGCAGCCGCGCATAGGGTCCGACGGCGACGCCGCTGGCGATCCGGGCGCCCTCGATATGGCTGAAGGCATGGATCGCGACATTGTCGGCGACTTCGACGCCGGGGCCGAACACCACATTGGGCTCCACCGTCACGTCGCGGCCGAGCACCGTGTCGTAGGAGAACCACACCGTCTCGGGCGCGATCAGCGTGGCGCCGTCGGCCATCGCGCGGGTCCGCCGCGCCTGCTGCCATTCGGCCTCGAGTGCGGCGAGCTCGCCGCGGCTGTTGACGCCGGTGACTTCGTGCGCGTCGGTCTCGATCACAGCCGAGTGACGGCCCTGACCGGCGGCGAGCATGACGATGTCGGGCAGATAATATTCGCCCGCAGCGTTGGCATTGGTCACCTGCGCGAGCAGCGCGAACAGGTCCTTCGCGCCGACGGCCATCAGGCCCGAGTTGCACAGCGTCTCGGCACGCTCCTCGGCAGTCGCGTCCTTGAACTCGACCATCTTGACGATGTGCCCCTGCCCGTCCGCGATCACGCGGCCATAGGCGCCGGGATCGAGCGGGCGGAAGCCGAGCACGACGGCGGCCGGGCTGTCAGCGCCGTGCAGCCGCTCGAGCATACGGCGCATCGTTGCGGTGGAGACCAGCGGCACATCGCCGTAGAGGATCAGCACGTCCCCATCGAAACCGGCGAGCCCGTCTTCGGCCATCCGCACCGCATGGCCGGTGCCAAGCTGCTCGGCCTGATGCGCGACGTCGGCGCCGTGCGGCGCGATCGCCTTCTCCACCTGCTCGCGGCCGGCACCGACCACGACGATCGTGCGCGCTGGGTCGAGCGCAGCGACGCTGTCGATCAGGTGAAGCAGCATCGGCCGTCCGGCGATCGGATGCAGCACCTTGTGCGTATCGGATTTCATGCGCGTACCCTTGCCCGCGGCAAGGATGATCGCGGCTATCGGTCGTTCGGACACTCTGGTGAACATCCCCAAGCCCGGCCTCCGCGCGACCGGGACAATTCAGCCCTGAAGCCCCGCCCTGCCACGATTGCCTTGCCAATTCCATAGGGTTGCTGGCACCGGGGCGCCGCAATGAACGGTTTTTCCTTCGACATCGTCGGGTTCGACCTCGACGGGACTTTGTTCGACACCATCGCAGACCTCGCGGCCGCGCTGAATCATGTGCTCGCCAGGCTGGGCCGCGCGCCGCTGGCGGTGGAAACGGTCAAGCCGATGATCGGGCGCGGGGGGCGGCACATGCTCCAGCGCGGGCTGGAGGCGACCGGCAGCTTCGATCCCGGGATGCTCGACTCTATCTATGACGAGATGATCGCCTTTTACGAGGCGAACATCGCGCACTACAGCCGGCCCTTCCCCGGGCTTGTCGAGGCGCTCGAAACCCTGGCGGCGCGCGGCGTGAAGCTGGCGATCGTCACCAACAAGCAAGAGCGGCTGGCCGTGAAGCTGGTGACCGAGCTTGGGCTGGCGGCGCGCTTCCAGGCAGTGATTGGCGGCGACACGCTTGGGCCGGGCAACCTCAAGCCCTCGCCCGCGCTGCTCCATGAGATGGTGCGGCGCTGCGGCGGCGGACGCGCGGCGTTCGTCGGCGATTCGATCCTCGACGTTCAGGCGGCCAAGGCGGCGGGCATCCCTGTCGTCGCGGTGAGCTTCGGTTTTCCGTTGCAGGCAGTGGACACGCTCGCCGCTGACGCAGTGATCGACCATTTTGACCGGCTCCTGCCCGCGCTGGATCGGCTGGCGTCGGCATGATCGACTGGGCGCATTTCCCGTATTTCTCGCTCGCCGCGCTCTCGATCGGGCTGGCGATGGACGCCTTCGCCGTCTCGGTGGCACAGGGTGCCTGCTGCCGGCCGGGCCTGGGAAATGCGGCGCGGATCGGGCTGGCGTTCGGCACCGCGCAGGGGCTGATGCCGCTCGCGGGCTGGGGCTTGGGCACGGCGTTCGACGAGACCATCCGCAGCTTCGACCATTGGGTGGCCTTCGCGCTGCTCGCAGTGCTGGGTGCGAAGATGGTGCGCGAGGGCCTGCATGGCGACGGCGAGGCCAGCCCGCTGTTCGGCTGGGGGCTGCTCAGCGCGGCGGTGGCGACCAGCGTCGATGCCGCGGCGGCGGGGATCACACTGCCCGTGCTCGGCGCACCGGTGTTGCTCGCCTGCGCGACCATCGGACTGGTGACGGCCGCGCTGTGCTTCACCGGGGTGCTGATCGGCGCGGTTTCGGGCACGTGGATCGGCCGAAAGGCAGAGATCGCGGGCGGGCTGTTGCTGATCGCGATCGGCGCCAAGATCTGGGTGGAGCATCAGTTCTTCGGCGGATGACGGTTAGCCGGGCACGTGGGCCTTGCGCCATTTGGTCCAAAGATGCCGCACAAGCAGGCCCGGCGGCATGCGCAGCCAGTGCGAGCGAATGTAGAAGCCCAGCCGGGTGAACCTGTGGGCAGGACGGCCCCAGCCGTCACGCGCCAGCAGGCGGCGGCGATAGAGCGGATCGACACTGTCCCATACGCACCAGCTTTCCGGGATGGGCGTACCATAGAGGTCGTTCGCCTGGCGCGCGGCGCGGCGTACGGCCGAGGCCAGTCCGTGCCTCGCGGCCCGAGCCTCGAGCCCTTCCGTCCCGAATTCGCCGATCAGGCAGTGGATGTCCCACAGGTTGCGCATGCCGCCAGCCAGATCGCCGTCGGCGAAGAGGTGCGCAGCGGCGTGGCAGATCATGTCCATCGGCGCGAGCACCCCGAGCCCGTTCCCCAGAGCGACGCTGTCTGCCAGCAGAGCATCGGCATCCGGCGTGATCCGCGCCGTCAGCGGCAGGATCGTGTGATGGACGTCGATCATCCGGTCGCGTTCGCGGTGGATCAGCGGCGGCAGCTCGTGCATCCAGCGGCGGTAATAGGTGTCGTCATAAGGATCGGGCTTCACCCATTCCCATCCCGCTGCAAGCAGCGCAGCCTCGGCCTCGCCGATCCTGCCCCGGGGGACGAGGATGTCGAGATCGCCGATCGAGCGGCCCGTGCCGGCAGCAAGACCCGCCGCGGCATAGGCGGTGCCCTTGAGCAGCACGACCGGAATGCCGATGCCCGCCAGCGCACGGCGCGCCATCTCGGCTTCCCACAGCGCCGCGACTCGCCCCTGCTCTGCCGAGGCGCGCGCATCCTCCAGCACGCGTGCGGCGGCCGGGGGAATCGCCAGCCCCTGCACGCGGTGCGCGAGCGTGCCGATGAGTTGCTCGGCGCGCGCGACGGCGAGCAGCGCGGTCCAGCCGGGGGGATCGAGCGCCAGCACCGACGCGGGGTCACGGAGCGCGGCGGCGAGGAGCGCGGCCGGGTTCACAGCACCCCCCACAGCCGCTCGACCTGCGTCAGCGCGGTCGCCGTGTCAGGATAGTCGATCGCGTGCGCAGGTACGCTCCGGACCAGCCCGGTCAGCGCGTCGAAACCGCGCTCGCCCAGCGCGACATAGTTGGTCGACGCCTGGGTCAGCCGGACGAAGCACTCGCTCGGCAGGACCGGACGCTCGGCAGGTTCGAAGCCGTAGCTGGGAAACAGAATCAGCGCGGGGCGGGCGGGTTCGGCCATTGCGGCGATCGCCGACGCGTCGGGGACCAGATGGCGGATCCGGCCCTTCGGCGTGCCCTCCAGCGCGGGCCCGAAGCGCCCGTTCGGCAGCGCGCGCTCCATCACGCCGATCGCTTCGTTCTTGAGGCTCACCAGCCGCGGGAAGCCGTGAATCAACCCGGTCGCCGGGTCGACCAGCGCGAATTCGTCGCCCATCAGCCGCCAGCCGCGCGCCATCAGCAGCGCCGCGAGCGTAGACTTGCCCGCGCCCGACTGCCCGGTCATCAGCAACGCGCGCCCGTCGCGCTCGACGGCCGAGGCGTGGAGCAGCAGGTAGCGGCGCTGGCCGAGCGCCATCTGCAGGTTCATCCCCATCTCGGCGGCGAGCAGTCCCTGGGCGAGCGGCAGCGGCGCAGCGTCGGGAATGACGAAGTCGCCGCCGATGTGCACCGATGGCCGCACCAGACGCCGCCACGGCCGCGCCGCAAAGAGGTGGACGTTGAAGTCAGGAATCCCGTCCTCGGCCCCGGGATAGTCGCGGTAGAGGTCGCGCAGCACCGCGATCGGAGCGGACCAGTCGCTACCAACCCGAAACCCGATGCTGCCGATGCGCAGGCTGGTCACATGGCGCATAGCCGCTCCACCAGTCCCGCGGCGGCAAGCTCGTCGAGCCGCACTGCCAGCGCGAGCGGGTCAGGGTCGGCGAGATCGAACCGTTCGGCCAGCGCTGCCAGCAGCGCCTCGCCCGAGAGCGGCCCATCCGCCAGCGCGTCCAATATCTCGGGTACCGGCGCATCGACGACATGGGTGATCCCCGAAGCACGGTGATAGATCAGCGTCAGTGCGTCGAGCGGCACGATCCTGAGCGTCGCCGGCGCTGCCGCGCGATAGAGCGTCACGGCGTCAGCCGCGCGGCATCTGCAGCGAGGCGAAGCAAGTGAAGCCGCTGGTCCCCGACTGGAGCCGGCGGATGTAATTGGTATAGGCGCGGCTGCTTTCGTAATCGGCCCCCGGCAGCGTGCCGCCCGCCATTGCGCGCTTCACGTCCTCGGCCTTGAAAGGGGTCGAGGGCGGCGGAAAGGCACCCGGCGTGCCCGCCGGCACCAGTTGCCCGTCTGCAGCGATGTAACTTCCCGCGCGGCCCGGATCGGGCACCGGGATCTCGCAGTTCATCACCGAAGCGCTGGTCTGGGCGAGCGCAGGCCGGATCGAGACGATCGCCGACGCTCCCGCCGCGCCCAGCATCAATGCCCGGCGGCGGCTCGCCTGCGGTCCCTTATGTTCATCGGCCATAGCGATATCTTCCTGCGCCCATGTGCCTTTCGCAATCGTAAATCGCCCCCTAAAGAGGGGCATATGCCTCTCTTCGGCACGCGCACTCTCCTCGCGCTCGGCGTCGCCGCACTCGCGGCCATCGCAGCGCTTCTGATCACCGGCGACGTGCAGGCGTGCCTGGCCGTGCTGGTGTGCACCGTCGCTGCCGTGCTGATCGCGTCGGGCGCAGGCGAGGCCCAGCCGATGGCTTCCGCCGCGCCCGCATCGGGAAGCTATCGCGAGCCGCCGCTCGACGAAGTCCTCGAAGCCGTCGCCGAACCGCTGCTGGTGATCGGCAGCAACCGCGTAGCCGCCGCCAACGGCGCCGCTCGCGAACTGCTCGGCCAGCACATCCTGGGCGAGGACGTCCGCGTCGCGATCCGGCACCCCGCCGCCGCCGAGCGACTGATGAACCCGGGCGAAGGCGCTCCCGGCGCACCGATCCACCTTGTCGGTCTCGGCACACGCGACCAGCGCTGGGAGATGCGCGTGCACGGTCTCGAGGACGGGCGGCAGATCGTCCACCTGGTCGATCGCACCGGCAGCTACGCCGCCGAGCGGATGCGCGTGGACTTCGTCGCCAACGCCAGCCACGAGCTGCGCACGCCACTCGCCTCGCTGCTCGGCTATGTCGAGACGCTGCTCGACGATGCGGGCGACGATCCGGACACGCGCCGTCGCTTCCTCAAGATCATGAACGACGAGGCCCGGCGGATGCAGCGGCTGGTCGACGACCTGATCTCGCTCAGCCGGATCGAGGCCGAGAAATATCGCGCGCCCGACCAATCTGTCGATCTCGCCAGGCTGGTCAAGGAGGTTCGCCTAGAGCTCGCGGGCAGCGCGCGCGCCGCCGATCTCGTCACCCATGTCGCCGACGTCGCCCCCGTGCGCGGCGACCGTACCCAGCTGAGCCAGCTGCTCCACAACGTCATCGGCAACGCAATGAAATACGGCCGCGAGGGTACGCCGGTGACGCTGGTGCTCGCGCCCGAGGGCGAATCGATGGTGCGGCTGGCGGTGTCCGACGAAGGCGAAGGCATCCCGCCCGAGCATCTTCCGCGCCTCACCGAGCGCTTCTACCGTGTCGATTCGGGACGCAGCCGCTCGCTCGGCGGCACGGGACTCGGCCTCGCGATCGTCAAGCACGTGGTCGAGCGTCACCGTGGCCGGCTCGACATCGCGAGCACCGTCGGCAAGGGCACGACGGTCACCATCCTGCTCCCGGCGCAACGCTCGGCCTAGAGGCGTGTCATAAAAGCGCAACGGTCCTGTAACAGGGGCGGCTTGGCGGAGGGATAGCGCCTCCGAACGAATCGCTCTGACTTACGAAGGAACTCCGATGCTGCGCAGCATTCTCCTGGTGACGGCCGCGGCGGCCGCGCTCGCCGGTTGCCAGGATACCGGCGCCTCGCGCGACCAGATCAAGATCGTCGGCTCCTCCACCGTCTATCCCTTCACCACCGCAGTGGCCGAAGCCTTCGTGAACCGCGATTCGTCGCGCAAGGCGCCCGTGGTCGAATCGACCGGCACCGGCGCGGGCATGAAGCTCTTCTGCGCGGGCGTGGGCTCGCAGCATCCGGACATCGTCAACGCATCGCGCCGGATCAAGAAGTCCGAGTACGAGACCTGCCAGTCGAACGGTGTCGGCGAGATCCAGGAGATCCAGGTCGGCATCGACGGCATCGCGCTTGCCGAGAACAAGAAGGGCCCGGGGCTGCAGCTCACCAAGAAGGATGTCTACCTCGCGCTCGCGGCGAACCCGGGCGGCAAGCCCAACACCGCAAAGACCTGGCGCGACGTCAACCCGGCGCTGCCCGCGGTGCCGATCCAGGTCTATGGCCCGCCGTCGACCAGCGGCACGCGCGACGCCTTCGTCGAGCTGATCATGAACAAGGGCTGCGAGGCCGCGACGCCCGAGGTCAAGGCGTTCAAGGACAGCGACAAGGAGAAGTTCGAGGCGCAATGTTCGCGGCTGCGCGAGGACGGCGTCTATGTCGACAAGGGCGAGAACGACAATCTGATCGTTCAGAACCTATCGACCAATCCCAACGCGATCGGACTGTTCGGCTATTCCTACCTCGAGGAGAATGCCGACAAGCTGGTGGGTGCGCCGATCGACGGCGTGGCGCCGAGCTACCAGACCATCGTCGACGGCAGCTATCCGGGCGCTCGCCCGCTGTTCATCTATGTCAAGAAGCGCCACATCAAGGCGGTGCCGGGGCTCTCCGAGTTCCTGGGCCAATATGTCGAGATGTGGGGGCCGGACGGCGAGCTGGTGAAGCGCGGGCTGATCGCAGCGCCCGACGACATCCGCGCCGCCTCTGCCGCGATCGTCGAGAAGGGCACTCCGCTCGACCCGGCGACGCTGCACTGATCCCCGCACGGTCGGAAACACTGGCGTGAACCCGAGCACTCTCCTCTTCCTTGTCGCGGGCTTGGGCCTGATCGGCTGGCTGGTCGGCCGCGCCCGCGCGACGCGCTTCGCCGCGACCGGCGCGGCGCGGCGGCACTCGCTGCCGGGGCAGCACGGCGTCTATGTCGCGATCTGGACGATCGTGCCCGCGCTCCTGTTCCTGCTGACCTGGTCGATCCTGAGCCCGCAGCTCGTCACGCAGGAAGTGATGCGCCACCCTGCCGCCATGGCGCTGCCCGACTTCGGCTTCGAGCGTTCGGCGGCGCTGGCGGAGGCGCGCGTGCTCGCTGCCGACCCAACCCGCGGCGCGTTCAATCCGGTCGCCGAGCAGCTCGCGCCCGCGATGCGTTCGGCGCAGAATTTCTACGGCTGGATCGGCGCCGTCGCCGCGATCGCGCTGGCCTTCGCCGGCGGCGCCTTCGCCTTCACTCGCGTCAAACCCGCTTTCCGCGCGCGCAACCGCGTCGAGCGATCGGTGATGGTGCTGCTGCTCGTCGCCTCGCTGATCGCGATCCTCACCACGCTCGGTATCTTCCTGTCGCTGCTGTGGGAATCGCTGCGCTTCTTCTCGATCGTCTCGCCCATCGACTTCCTGTTCGGCACCCACTGGAGCCCGCAGGTGATCAGCGCCAGCGATCCCGGCGCGTCGCTGGGGGCGGTGCCACTCTTCTGGGGCACCTTCTTCATCGGCGCGGTGATCGCGATGATCGTCGCCATCCCCTTCGGGCTGATGAGCGCGATCTATCTCACCCAATATGCACGCCCCGTGGTGCGCAGCTGGATGAAGCCGATCCTCGAGATCCTCGCCGGCGTGCCGACGGTGGTCTATGGCTATTTCGCCGCGCTCACCGTGGCCCCGGCCATCCGCGATCTCGCGGTGAGCCTGGGCTATACCTATGCCTCGTCGGACAGCGCGCTCGCGGCCGGCCTGGTGATGGGCGTGATGATCATCCCCTTCGTCTCTTCGATGGCAGACGATTCACTGGCGGCGGTGCCGCAGGCGATGCGCGACGGCAGCCTTGCGATGGGCGCGACCAAGTCCGAGACGATTTCGAAGGTGCTCGTGCCGGCAGCGCTTCCCGGCGTGGTCGCGGGCGTGCTGCTCGCTGTCAGCCGCGCGATCGGCGAGACGATGATCGTGGTGATGGCCGCCTCCGGCGCCGCCAATATCACGCTCAACCCCTTCGAGAGCACCACCACGGTCACCAAGCAGATCGTCGACCTGCTCACCGGCGAGGCCGAGTTCGACAGCCCGAAGACGCTCGCCGCCTTCGCACTGGGGCTCACGCTGTTCGTCGTCACCCTTCTCCTCAACATCGTCGCGCTCACCGTGGTGAAGCGCTACCGCGAGGCCTATGAGTAAGATCGCCCCCCTCGATCGCGCGCCGACCGACTGGAAGACGGAGGCGATGCAGCGGCGCATCCGCAAACGCTATCGCCGCGAGCGGGTGTTCCACCTGCTCGGGCTGGGCGCGGTAGTGCTCTCGGCCGCTTTTCTCGCCTTCCTGATCGTCACCATGGTGATCAGCGGCGCGCGCGGCTTCATGCGCACCGAAGTCGCGCTGCCGATCAACCTCGCCAGCGCGGGCATCGAAGTGCAGGCTGAACAGCTCCGTACTCGCGGCGCCGATCTCGCGCTGGCGGGCGCAGGGCTGGAAAACGCCGTCAAGGCCGCTGCCGTCGAGGCGTTCGGCGAGGGCGGCGAGGAAGTGATCTCGAACAAGGCCTGGCTGGTCGTGCGCGACGCGATCAAGGCCGATCCCGGCCTGCTCAAGCGCGCCGCAACCATCGACGTGCCGGTTTCGACCGACATCGACCAGGCAGCGCGCGGCAACGGCACGCCTGAGGCCGAAGCGGCGGTGGCGCGGCTCCAGCAGAAGGACGCGCTGCGATCGGGCTTCAATCCCGACTTCCTGCGCAACGCCGATTCGACAGATCCTACCGCCGTGGGCATCTGGGGCGCGCTCAAGGGCTCGCTGCTCACGATGCTGGTGACGCTGCTGATCGCCTTCCCGGTCGGCGTGCTCTCGGCGATCTATCTCGAGGAATATGCGCCCAAGAACCGCTGGACCGACCTGATCGAAGTCTCGATCAACAACCTGGCGGCGGTGCCTTCGATCATCTTCGGCCTGCTCGGCCTCGCGGTGTTCCTGAGCTTCATGAACCTGCCGCGCTCGGCACCGCTGGTCGGCGGGCTCACGCTGGCGCTGATGATCATGCCGGTGATCGTCATCGCCGGGCGCAACGCGATCAAGGCAGTGCCGCCGTCGATCCGCGACGCCGCGCTGGGCGTGGGCGCCAGCCGCATCCAGGTGGTGTTCCACCACGTCCTGCCGCTCGCGCTGCCGGGCATCCTCACCGGCACGATCATCGGCATGGCGCGCGCGCTCGGCGAGACGGCGCCGCTGCTGCTGATCGGCATGCGCGCCTTCATCGTCACGCCGCCGGGCGGGCTGATGGATCCTGCCACCGTGCTCCCGGTCCAGATCTTCCTCTGGTCCGACGAAGTCAGCCGCGGCTTCATCGAGAAGACGAGCGCCGCGATCATCGTGCTGCTGGCGTTCCTGCTCGCCATGAACGGGCTCGCCATCTACCTCCGCAACAAATTCGAGACCCGTTGGTGATGAACGACGCCACTTCCCCCCAGCACAAGATGTCGGCGCGCGACGTGAGCGTCTTCTACGGCCAGAAACAGGCCGTGAAGAGCGTCTCGATCGACATCGACATGGACAAGGTCACTGCCTTCATCGGCCCGTCGGGCTGCGGCAAGTCGACCTTCCTGCGCACGCTCAACCGGATGAACGACACCATCTCGAGCGCGCGCGTCGAAGGCGAGATCACGCTCGACGGCGAGAACATCTACTCGCCGGACATGGACGTGGTGCAGCTGCGCGCGCGGGTGGGCATGGTGTTCCAGAAGCCGAACCCCTTCCCCAAGTCGATCTACGAGAACGTCGCCTATGGCCCGCGCATCCACGGGCTGGCGGCTTCGAGATCGGACCTCGACGGCATCGTCGAGCGCTCGCTCAAGCGCGCAGGCCTGTGGGACGAGGTCAAGGACCGGCTGAGCGACAGCGGCACCGCGCTTTCGGGCGGCCAGCAGCAGCGGCTGTGTATCGCGCGCGCGATCGCGGTCGACCCGGAGGTGATCCTGATGGACGAGCCCGCCTCGGCGCTCGACCCGATCGCCACCGCCAAGATCGAGGAGCTGATCCACGAGCTGCGCGGCCGCTATGCGATCGTGATCGTCACGCACAACATGCAGCAGGCGGCCCGCGTCTCGCAGCGCACGGCCTTTTTCCACCTGGGCAATCTGGTGGAATATGGCGACACCGATAATATCTTCACCGCGCCCCGCGAGGAGCGCACGAAAGACTATATCACCGGAAGGTACGGCTGATGACGAGCGGCCATGAGCATACGGTCAAGGCATTCGACCAGGACATCGGCCAGCTCCGCGGGCTGATTTCCCAGATGGGCGGGCTCGCCGAGCAGGCGATCCAGCAAGCGATGCAGGCGCTCCAGCGGGGCGACACCACGCTCGCCAGGCAGGTCCGCAGCGACGACAAGCGCATCGACGCGATCGAGGCGGAGATCGAGAAGCTCGTCGTCCGGCTGATCGCGCTGCGTGCGCCTATGGCGGATGACCTCCGCGAGGTCATCGCCGCGCTCAAGATCGCGGCGGTGATCGAGCGGATCGGCGATTATGCCAAGAACATCGCCAAGCGCGTGCCGATGATCCACACCGAGGGCGAGGACCGGATCGAGGCGATCTCGCTCCTGCCCGCGATGGCGCAGCTCGCCAGCGACATGGTGCACGACGCGCTCAACGCCTTCTCGGCGCGCGATGCCGCCGCCGCGGACGCGGTGTGCAAGCGCGACAAGTCGCTCGACGACTTCTACGACAGCATCTTCCGCACGCTCGTGACCTTCATGGTCGAAAATCCGCGCACGATCAGCCAGGTCGCGCACCTGCTGTTCGTCGCCAAGAACCTGGAGAGGATCGGCGACCACGCGACCAACGTCGCCGAGATGGTCTATTTCGCCGCCACCGGCCGCTATCTTGCAGATGCCGAGCCGGGCGACGCCCAGGCAAGCTGAGGAGCACACATGGCCCGAGTGAAGATGCTGCTGGTCGAGGACGACCCTGCGATCGCCGAGCTCGTCACCTGGCACTTCAAGCGCGAGGACTACGAGGTCAAGCACACCCCTGATGGCGAGGAAGCGCTGCTGCTCGCCAAGGAAGCGACTCCCGACATCGTGCTGCTCGACTGGATGGTCGAAGGGCTTTCGGGGATCGAGGTTTGCCGGCGCCTGCGCCGCATGACCGAGACCGCCAATATTCCGATCATCATGCTCACCGCGCGCGGCGAGGAAGAGGATCGTGTCCGCGGGCTCGAAACCGGCGCCGACGATTACGTCACCAAGCCCTTTTCCCCGCGCGAGCTGGTGGCGCGCGTGGGCGCGGTGCTGCGGCGCGTGCGCCCGGCGCTTGCCGGCGAGGCGCTCACCTATTCGGACATCGAGATGGACACCGTGGGCCACAAGGTCCGGCGCGGCGGCGAAGTGATCTCGCTCGGCCCCACCGAGTTCCGGCTGCTCAAGCATTTCCTCGAGCATCCGGGCTGGGTCTTCTCGCGCGAGCGGCTGCTCGACGCGGTGTGGGGGCATGATTCGGATATCGAATCGCGCACGGTCGACGTCCACATCCGCCGGCTGCGCAAGGCGATCAACCACGGCGACCGGCCCGACATCATCCGCACCGTCCGTTCGGCCGGCTACGCGCTCGACGCGGGCAACTAGGGCCCGCAGGAGAAAAATCCGGGCTCCTGCGTTGCCGATGTGCGCGAATGATGCGCACGCACAGCAATTCGGGAGACCAACCGATGAAGCTCATTGCCTTGGCGGCCGCGCTCGCGATCAGCGGCACTGCGATAGCGCAGGAAACGCCGCAGCAGACACCGCCGCCCGCCGAGCCCACGACGCCGGGCCAGGACATGAACCAGCCCACGACGCCGGGCACCACGGGTGCCGGCACCGCGACGGACCCCGGGGCGACGCCTCCGGCGATGCCCGCCACGACGCAGGCCCCGGCAACAGCGACTTCGAGCGAGACGCCGCGCGGCGGCTTCGCGCCGACATGGTCGCCGTTCAGCACGGGCGCACCGCCCGCGCCCGGACAGCAGGTGATCTTCGCACCGTCGAAGTCGCCCAACGAGGCCTTCCCGCCCCCGCCGCCGCGCGATCACTATCCCTATTGCAAGCGCGGCCAGTACACCGGCCGCATGCAACGCGGCGGCTGAGACGAGGGCTTTCGTCCGCAAGGCGAACCGTGCCGGAGGCGCAACACGCTTCCGGCACGGGCGTTGATGCGTGTGCAGGGGATGGCACTCGCATAAGGACATGCGCGAATGAAATGGATGATCATGGCGGCGGCGCTTGCGCTCGGCGGCACGGCGGCGGCGCAGGACGTGCCCGCGACGCAGGACCAGCAGACGCCTCCCGCCGACACGACCGCACCCGCACCGCCCGCAGACCCGACTACGGACACGCAGGCCACGCCGCCCACCGCACCCGAACCGGCGCCCCCGGCGACTCCGCCCGCGCCACCGCCTCCGCCGCCCCAGGCACCGGACGCCACTATGGCCACGTCTCCAGCGCCGCCGCTGCCGGCGCCGCACGAGTATCCGCCCTGCTCCAAAACGGTGAAGGACCAGTGCCGCCAGCGCGGCGGCCGCTGACATCGGTCGAGCCCGGCGGGGACGCTTTGCCGCTTCCGCCGGGCCCCTTCCCGGCCTAGGAACCCTTGGGGACTTGCCGGGAGGGCTTTCGAATGACCATCAGTTTTCAGGGCCGCGTCGCCATCGTCACCGGTGCCGGCGGCGGGATCGGCCGCGGCTATGCGCTCGAGCTGGCCCGGCGCGGCGCGCGCGTGGTGGTCAACGACCTGGGCGGCGCGCGCGACGGCACCGGGCAGTCCGACGCCGCGCTCAAGGTGGTCGAGGAGATCGAGGCGGCGGGCGGCGAGGCGATGGCCGACGGGGGCAACGTCGCCGACTATGCCCAGATGGTCGCGATGGTCGAGGCCGCGAAGGCGCGCTGGGGCCGCGTCGACATCCTGATCAACAACGCCGGCGTGCTGCGCGACAAGAGCTTCGCCAAGATGGAGCCCGAGGACTTCGAATTCGTGGTCCGCGTCCACCTGATCGGCTCTGCCAATGCAACCCGCGCGGTGTGGGAGACGATGCGCGCGCAGAACTATGGTCGCATCCTGATGACTGCCTCGTCGACCGGGCTCTACGGCAATTTCGGGCAGGCAAATTACGGCGCGGCCAAACTGGGCCTCGCGGGCCTTGCCAAGACACTCCATCTCGAGGGCGCAAAATACGGCATCCGCGTCAACACCATCGCGCCGGTCGCCGGCACGCGCATGACCGAGGACATTTTCCCGGAGGCCGCCTTCGCTGTCTTCAAACCCGAGAGCGTCGCTCCCGCGGCGCTGTTCCTCGTTTCCGAGGACGCGCCGAGCAACATGATCCTGGGCGCGGGCGGCGGCGTGGTGCAGGCCGCCTATGTGACGCTCACGCCCGGCGCACGGCTGGAAGAGCTCACGCCCGAGAGCGTCGCCGCGCAATGGAGCGAGATCGTCGATCGCACCGGCGAGACGGTCCCCGGATCGGGCGCAGAGCAGACCATGGCGATCCTCCAGCGGCTGCAGCGGTAGCAGCGGTAGCAGCGGTAGCAGCGGTAGCACGCGTATCACCGTATTGCATCAATAATACACTAGTGCTAGCCTCCCCCGCAACAGGAGGAGGATTGCCGATGTACAGCGAAAGCGATTTGGCGAATGCGGTCGAGGCGGGAGTGCTCTCCCCCGACGCCGCAGCCGCGTTCCGCAACCATGTGGCGGCGGGGCGATCGACGCCCAC
>DATLJJ010000567.1:0-9418 GCA_035538975.1 Sphingomonas sp.
TGGATCTTCTTGCCAGTCAGGAAGGTCGGTCCCGGCAGGCTCACGCTGTTGCCCGGCGCGATCATGCCCAGGATCGTCGCAGTGCCGCCGCGCCGCAGGATGTTCCAGGCGAGCTCGGCGGTGTTCGGCCGGCCAACAGCCTCGATCGCATAGTGCACGCCGCCATTGGTCCGTTTGAGCACATCCTTGACGATCGTCTCCGAGCCCGGATCAAGCGTCTCGGTCGCGCCGAGCTTCATCGCCAGCGCACGCTTCTCGGGCATCGGATCGATCGCGAGGATCTGCCCCGCCCCCGCAATTTTGGCGGCATTGATCGCGGCGAGCCCGATCCCGCCCGCGCCGATGACCGCGACGCTCTCGCCCGGTCGCACGCGGCTGTCGTTGAAGATCGACCCGGCGCCGGTGATCACCGCGCAACCGAGCAGCGCCGCCCGATCGAGCGGCATCGCCTTGTCGATCGCGACGCAGGCATTCTCATGCACCAGCATCAGCTCGGCGAAGGCGGAAAGGTTGAGGAAGGGTGCGAGCGGCGTACCGTCGGCGAGCGAAAGCCGCGGATCCGCACCCTGCGGCCGGCGCGTCGAGGAATCGACGCACAGCGACGGCCGCCCGGTCACGCACATCTCGCACGATCCGCAGAAGGCAGTGAAGAAGGTGATGACGTGATCGCCGGGCTTCAGATGCGCGACGTCGGAGCCCACTGCCTCGACCACGCCCGCCGCCTCGTGCCCCGGCACGGTCGGCGTGGGGTGCGGGAAGGCACCGTCCACGAAATGGAGATCGGACCGGCAAACGCCCACCGCCGCGGTACGGATCAGCACTTCGCGCGGAGCCGGCGCGGCGACGCGGACATCTTCGATCGAGAGAGGCTTGCCGGCCTCGAAAAGTACGGCTGCCTTCACCGGCTCACTCCCACATCGCCCGAAGACGCCCGGTCAGCCTTGAACTCGGCGTGCTTGCCGAACTCGTGCCGGGCGATCGTGCGGCAATGGACCTCGTCGGGGCCATCCGCGAGCCGCAGCGTACGCACGTTCGCCCAGGCGCTCGCCAATCCGAAGTCGCCCGAAACCCCCGCGCCGCCATGCGCCTGGATCGCGTCGTCGATGATCCTGAGCGCCATCTGCGGCGCCTGGACCTTGATCATCGAGATTTCCAGGTGGGCAGCCTTGGTGCCGGCCTTGTCCATCATGTCGGCGGCCTTGAGGCAGAGAAGCCGCGTCATCTCGATGTCGATCCGCGCACGCGCGATCCGCTGCTCCCAGATCGAATGGTCGGAAATTCGCTTGCCGAAGGCGACGCGGCTCACCAGCCGCTTCGCCATCGCCGCGATCGCTTCCTCGGCGACACCGATCGTGCGCATGCAATGGTGGATGCGGCCCGGGCCGAGCCGCCCCTGCGCGATCTCGAAGCCTCGCCCCTCACCCAGCAGCATGTTGCTTGCGGGCACGCGAACGTTCTCGAGCACCACCTCGCCATGGCCATGCGGCGCATGGTCGTACCCGAAGACCGAGAGCATCCGCTCGATCCGCACCCCCGGAGCGTCGAGCGGCACCAGGATCATGCTCTGCTGCGCGTGGCGCGCGGCGCCGGGATCGGTCTTGCCCATGACGATCGCTACCTTGCACCGCGGATCGCCCGTGCCCGAGGACCACCATTTGCGGCCATTGATCACATAGTCGTCGCCATCGCGTTCGATGCGCGTCTCGATGTTGGTCGCGTCCGACGAGGCAACCGCGGGTTCGGTCATCAGGAAGGCCGAGCGGATCTCGCCGTTCATCAGCGGCCGTAGCCACTGCTCCTTCTGCTCGCGCGTGCCGTAGCGGTGGAACACTTCCATATTGCCGGTGTCGGGCGCCGAGCAGTTGAAGCATTCGGAGGCCCAGCCGATCCGCCCCATCTCCTCCGCGCAGAGCGCATATTCGAGGTTGCCGAGTTGCGTGCCCTCGAAGACGAAGCTCTCGTCGACATGGACCTGCCCCGAATGCGGCGGCATGAAGAAATTCCACAGCCCCTCGGCGCGCGCGATGGCCTTCACTTCCTCGATGACGGGCAATATCTTCCAGCGCTCGCCTTCGCCAAGCTGCGCGCGATATTCACTATCTCGCGGCCGGATATGGGCGTCGATGAAGGCTCTCACGCGATCGCGAAAATGGGTCTCGCGCTCGGTCAGCGTGAAATCCATGGCATCGCTCTCCCGTTTTGCGTTCCCGACAGGCTTAGAGCGTACCCGATATTCGGTAAAGAGCATTGGCCGAAAGGGATGCAGGAATTGATGGCCATCCCCGAAACCCAAAAAACCGCTTTGGCTTGCCGCCGATTGGAGTAAGTTGCCGAACATGCAAGCGCCGGAGACGACAGCCGAGGGTATCAAGGGGACGAAGCGGTTCCAGGCGAAGCGGGACGCGATCCTCGCCGCCGCCGCCGATGCGATCAACGAGCAGAGCGCGAAGGGAATGACCTTCGCAGACGTCGCGCGGCGCGTGGGTCTCAACACCACCAGCGTCACCTATTACTTCAAGCGCAAGGAGGATCTCGCCGCAGCAGCCTTCGAGCAGACGCTCGATCGGTTGGGTGCGATGCTCGACGAGGCCGCGGCCGAGCCCACGCCCGAGGCGCGTGTCGCGCGCTATCTCAACATCAACATGGAGCGGCTCGCACGCATCCGCCGCGAGGAGGAGCGCGACTTCGCGATCCTCTCCGATCTGCGCGCGATGGAAGAACCGATGAAGGGCCAGCTCCTCACCGGCTGGCGCAACATCTTCCGCAAGACCCGCGCTCTCTGGGGCAGTGACGGAAGCCGTGCCGAGACCGATCTGCGCGGCGCGCGCGCGCACGTGCTGCTCGAGAACACATTCTGGCTCACTGCCTGGCTGCCGCGCTACGAAGTCGACGAATATCCGCGGGTCGAGGCGCGGCTGATGGACGTGTTCCGCCACGGCATCGCCGCGCACGGCCAAGCCTGGGCCCCCCGGCTGCTCGACCTGGAGCATGACGAGCCCGAGCCCGGTCGCGAAGCGTTCCTGCTCGCCGCCACCCGGCTGATCAACGAGCTCGGCTATCGCGGCGCGTCGGTCCAGCGCATCGCCTCGGAGCTGAACGTCACCAAGGGCAGCTTCTACCACCATCTCGATGCCAAGGACGAGCTGGTGATCGCCTGCTACAAGCGCAGCTTCGACATCATCGCGGAGACCCAGCGCCTCGCCGAAGCGGTCGAGGGGAGCCATTGGGATCGGCTGGAGGCGACCGTGGCCACGCTGCTCGACTATCAGTTCTCCGATCGCGGCCCGCTGCTGCGCACCACCGCTCTCTCTGGCCTGCCGCCGCAGGTTCGCTCGACGATGATCGACCGCTCGAACCGGATCGCGCGTCGCTTCGCCGGCATGCTTTCGGACGGCATTGCCGAAGGCTCGATCCGCGCGATCGATCCGCTGGTCGCGAGCCAGGCGCTGATGGCACTCCAGAACGCCGCCTTCGACATGCGCAAATGGGCGAGCACCATGCCGCGCGACAAGGCGGTGGCCTTCTATGCCTCTACCCTCGCCTTCGGCCTGTTCGACGATCGGGTATTGGCGGAGTAGCCCGAGGCCCCGCCCGGTTCTGGGGGCCGGCGCCGACGGTGCGCTCGAACCGATCAACAGGGCGCGCTCTTCCCACGGGCGAACAGATTGCGGTTCACATTCAATGGGACGCGGAGTCTATTCGCCGTGTGAAATGCGTGGGGAAAGACACCGTGACCAGCTCAGCCGCCGCAGCTTCGTCCATCAGCGGGGCGCCGCGTCCGAACGCGATCGACGGCGTGCAGACGCTGCGGACCGAATTGGAGCTGGCGCGGGCGAGCCAGTTGACTCTGCTCCGGCTCCAGCTCGCCCTCCACAAATCGAACCATCGCGTCGCGATGCAGGCGCTCGACGACCTGCTCGACATTGATGCGGAAATGGAGGGCCTCGCGGCAACGCTGGGCGGCGTAGCTGCACATCCGACAAGCGAAGGCGACGCGACGCTTGCGGGTTTCATCGGCCTCCAGAAGGCGGCGATCACTGCGGAAAAGCACGCCCTGACGGGTGGCAATCTACGCGGTGCCGCGCCAGTTGCTGCCCCGGTACACGACGATGCGATAGCCGCCGCTGATTTTCCCGCGCAGGAGGACGAAGAGAGCGACGATCGAACCCGCAGCAGACGTTGGATGATTGTTCTTGCTGCTGCGATCATCGTCACCGTCCTCGGCTATGGATTGATCGCCTGGTTGTTGCCGGCCTTGTCCGTTACCCGACCGTGAGTTCCTGATTGGGAAACGGGCCCGCAGGTCACCCCGCGAGCCCGTCCCGCACCCTCTCCCGGTGAGTTCAGAAGCGCGAGCGCAGTGTCACGCCATAGGTGCGCGGCTCGGCCAGGAACTGCGAGAAGATCTGGCGGCCGCCCGGGAACTGCGGATCGACGAACGGCGCGAAGGTGAAGCCCGGCGCAAAGGGCGGCGTGGTCGATCCGCCCGCCTGGAAGGGCGAGTTGAACGCCACCTGGGCATATTGCTCGTTGAACATGTTCATCGCCCAGAACTCGATCGCCCAGCGATCCTCGCGCCCGCGAATGCCGATGCGGCCGTTGAAGATCGCGTAGCTGTCCTGCTCCTTCTGCGGGAACAGGTCCGACCCGGTGTTGAAATCGCTGGTCAGGCGCGAGTCGACGTAAAGGAGCCCGGAAAGCCCCGAGTTGCCGAGCTCTGGGGTCCAGGCGAAGGACGCGGTGGTGACGATCTCGGGCGCGTTCGAAAGATTATCGCCCGGGAGCATCCGAAGCGCAGGATTGAGCGGCGCGCCGCTGTCGTTACCCACCAGATCGTCGCGGTACTTGGTCTCGGCATAGGTGAGGCCGAGGTTGACCGAGATATCGCGTGCAGGCCTGATCGACGCTTCCAGCTCGACGCCGGTCGAGCTGACGCCATAGGTGACATCGTCTGCATTGCAGGCGCCGGTGCCGAGCGCTGGATTGTAATTATACGCCGCGCCCGGGGCGATCACCGGGTTGATGAAATTAGCGGAGCCCGGGAAGAAGCTCTGGTCGCGGTCGGCACCACCCAGATCCGCCGAGCAGCCGTTGACGTTCTGCACGATGAATACCGTGCCGTCGAAGGTGTTGAGCTGGAAGTTCTTGAACTGCTGGCGGAAGGCCGCAAGGCTCAACGTCAGCGGGCCTTTCGAGTATTTCGCGCCGATCTCGAAGGCATCGACGATTTCCGGGTCGAACTGGAGGTTGCCGACCAGCGCCTGCGCGCCGCCGAGGCTGGCGAAGGACTGCGCCGGCGCCTTGAGCGCCGAGCGATCGAGGTTGAAGCCGCCCGCCTTGTAGCCCCGCGAATAGCTGCCGTAGAGCATCAGGTCGTCGATGGGCTTCCACGACAGGATTGCGGTGCCGGTCCACTCGCCTTCGTTGCGCTCGTCATTGATCGAAACGCCGTTGATCTCCGAAGTCGAATTGCCCTGGCACGAGAGGTTGAGGATCGACTGCGACACCGCGAAAAGCGCAGTGTTGAACGCCGGGCTGTTGGGATTGACGAAGGCGCCGACCAGCGCCTGGTTGGCGACGCAGGCGGTGTTGTCGTTGCCGAAGGTGGCGTCGAATTCCTTCTTCTCGTTGGTGTAGCGCAGACCTACCGTCAGATCGACCTGCGGCGTGAGGTGCACGATATTGTGCGTGAACAGAGCCCAGTTACGGCTCTTCTGATTGTAGACGTCGAGCGTCGAGCCCCGATTGTTGATGCTGTCGAGGTTGTCGAATGCTGCGTAGATCAGCGGCGACGCCGCGCCGAACAGCGCCGGACGTGCCGCAAGGCAGGCCGGCGAGGTCGGCGAATAGAGCGCCGAAAGCCCACCCGGCGAAACGATGCGGCAGCTTGCGAAGCGGCCGTACTGATTGCCGAACCGGATGTTGTCGGTGACCGTCAGATCCTCGTGAGCGTAATAGGCGCCGACCAGCCAGTCGAGCTTCTCGCCGAAGGCCGTGCCCTGCAGGCGTAGTTCCTGTGTGAATGTCTTGAATTGTCGCGCCGAATTGCCGTCGGGCGCGCGATAGAGGATATCGACCGTGCTATAGTCGATGTCGCCGCCCTGCGCGGCGCGATAGTCGCGATAGGCAGTGATCGACGTGAGCTTCGCCCCGCCGAAGTCCCAGTCGATCTGCCCCGAGATACCCCAGTCCTCGGTGTCGCCCGAATAGCTCCGGCCGGGCGTGACCGAGAGCTCGCGCGACCAGCCTGCGTTGAGCGCGGCGGGGTTTTGCCCCAGCGCGGTCATCACGTTGATGATGTTGTTGCCCGAATCATTGGTGCGCCCGGGCACTGCACCTGGCTGCTGGAGCGGAACGGCGGGATTGTTGAGGTTGCCGATGAACGGATTGACCGAACTGCTGACGTAAGTCGCCCCGCAGCACGCCTCGTCGCGCTTGGTATAGTCGCCGATGATCCGGACGCTCAAATCGCTCGACGGTTCGAACATCAGCTGGCCGCGGACGAAATAGCGGTTCCGGTCATTGACCGTCGTGTCGTTCGCGGCGTCGTTGTAGAAGCCGTCGCGCTGGACATAGACCGCGTCGAGGCGCGCTGCGACGGTCTGGCCGAGAGGCACGTTGACGTTGCCCGAGAGGCGCAGAAAATCATAATTGCCGTAGGTCGCTTCGCCGCCCACGGAGAAACCCTGGAACGACGGCGCCTTCGAGACGATGCTGATGATGCCCGCCGAAGCGTTGCGGCCGAACAGCGTGCCCTGGGGGCCGCGGAGTACTTCGATCCGCTCGATGTCGCCCAGTTCGTTGAGGCCGATGCCCGAGCGCGAGCGATAGACGCCGTCGATGAACACCGCGACCGAGCTTTCGAGGCCCGGATTGTCGCCCACCGTACCGATGCCGCGGATACGCGCCGAACCGTTGGCTTCGCTGCCGGTCGAGGAGACGAGCAGCGACGGCGCTACCTGGTTGAGCTGGCGGATGTCGGTCGCACCCGATTGCTGGAGCGTCTCCGCGCTGATCGCGGATACCGCCAGCGGCACGTCCGCCAGCACCTGCGCACGCCCCTGTGCCGTGACGACGATCTCGTTATCTTCGTAGGTGTCGCTCTGATCCTGCTGACCCTGAGCCGGTGCGTCCTGGGCATATGCGGGGGCGGCAAGCGCCACGAGCAAGGCAGGCGCCGCGCAGGCGGACAAAAGGCGGATCCGCATCATCTTTTCCTCTCCCACCACGGGCTGGAACGCTCAGCGGCTCCATACCCTATCCTCGAATAGGCCCTGTTACCCTAAGGGCAGTCAAGCATAACAAGCGTTGCAAAAAAGGACGGGGGTAACGGTGTTGCCTGTTTGCAATAGTTCGCAGGCATGCGAGCCGGGGCAGCTCAATAGCCCCCCAGCCGGGCGAAACGGTCGCGGTGCCACGCCGCATTGCCCCACATCGCCTCCAGCACGCGGGCGCGCTTGAGATAGAAGCCCGCATCATGCTCGTCGGTCATGCCGATGCCGCCGTGGAGCTGGATCATCTCGCGGCTGACCAGGTGGAGCGTCTCGCCGGCCACTGCCTTGGCCAGACTCACTTCCTGGCTGACATTCGCCTTGCCGGAATCGATCGCCTCCAGCGCGCCCTCGACGACCGAGCGCATCAATTCCAGCTCGGTGAACATCTTCGCCATGCGGTGCTGGAGCGCCTGGAACGAGGCGAGCACCTGGCCGAACTGGACCCGGGTTTTCAGATAGTCGTTGGTTTGAACGAAGACCGACTCGGCCATGCCGAGCATTTCCGCGCAGAGCGCCGCAGCGGCACGGTCGGTCACCTGCGTGAGCAGATCCGGCCCGCCTGCGGCGAGCTTCTCCGCCGGAGCGCCATCGAAGCGGACCTGCGCGTGGCTGCGCGCATCGGTCAGGCGGCGCGGCGAGCGCGTAACACCTTCATCGCCGAAGACGAGATAAAGCCCGTCGCCAGCCGCCACGACGAAAAGCTGCGCGCTGTCACCCTCGGCAACGAATTCCTTGGTGCCGGTGAGGCGTCCGCCCTCGACACTCGCGGCGATCCTGTCGGGGGCGAAACGCGGCCCCTCGTCCACCGCCAGCGTCGCGACGGCCTCGCCCGCTGCGATCCGCGGCAACCATCCGGCCTGCTGCTCATCCGAGCCGCCGAGCAGCAGCGCGCTCGTCGCCGCGGCCGTCGCGGCGAGCGGCGTTGCGACCAGATTGCGCCCGAGCTGCTCGAGCACCAGTCCGAGCGACAGATAGCCCATTCCGGCACCACCCTGCGCCTCCGGCACGAGGATGCCCGCCCAGCCCATTTCGGCCTGCCCGCGCCAGGCCCCAGGATCGTAGAATTCCGCCGGCGCGCTGTCGCGCACCCGCCGGAACGCGCTCACCGGCGCTTCATTGTCCGCCCATTCGCGCGCCATGTCGCGGAGCATCGTCTGTTCTTCGGTAAGAATGGCCATCTTCTTATCCTCTTCTCCCTCTCCCGCTCGCGGGAGAGGGCCGGGGTGGGGCGGGACTCACCCTCACCCAACCCTCTCCCGCCGAGCCGGAGAGAGCCTTTTGGGCTATTGGTGATCCAGCATCCCGAGGATGCGCTTGGCGATCACGTTGTTCTGGATCTCGGTCGAGCCGCCATAGATCGACACCGCCTTGCCGAAGAGCCAGGCGCGCACGTCCTTCAGCGCATCCTCCTCGAACCCCTCGCCTTCCCAGCCGAGCCCGGAGAGGCCGCGGATCTCGATCAACAGCTCCGATCGCTCCTGCATGATCCGCGCTCCGACATTCTTCATGATCGACGACGCCGCCGAGGGTCCCTGGCTCGACTTCGCCTCCAGGCTCGCGCGACGCAGGGTGAGCATGAAGGCGCGCAGGTCCATCTCGTGGCGCACGATGCGGCTGCGCAGATCCGCATCGGCGATCCGCCCCTGCTCGTCGGCTCCTACATATTTCTTCGCGAGCTGCGAAAGCGGCACGCCGGCGAACATCCGCCCCGCGCTCGAGCCGCCGCCCGACAGGCTGGTGCGCTCGTGCTGGAGCAGCCTTTTGCCGATCGTCCAGCCCTGCCCTTCCTCGCCCACACGATTCGCCTTGGGCACCTTCACGTCGGTGAAGAAGGTTTCGCAGAAAGGCGAGGAGCCCGAGATCAACCGGATCGGGCGCACTTCGACGCCGGGTGCGTCCATGTCGCAGAGCAGGAAGGTGATGCCTTCATGCTTCTTCGTCTTGTCCGTGCGGACGAGCATGAAGCATTTGTCGGCCCATTGGCCGCCGCTGGTCCATGTCTTCTGGCCGTTGACCAGATAGTGATCGCCCCTGTCCTCGGCGAAGGTCTGGAGGCTCGCGAGGTCCGATCCGGCGCCCGGTTCCGAATAGCCCTGGCACCAGCGCACCTCGCCGCGCGCGATCGGCGGGATGTGCTCGCGCTT
>DATLJJ010000568.1:0-3552 GCA_035538975.1 Sphingomonas sp.
GCCCGCGCGAAGCCCAGCACCACGCCCGCGATCACGCCGGGCAGGCTGAGCGGCAGCGTGACCGTCCGGAACGCTCGCCACGGCCCTGCCCCCAGCGTCCGCGCCGCCTGCTCGAGCCGCCGGTCGACTGCCTCGATCGAGAGCCGCATCGCGCGCACCATCAACGGCAGCGCCATCACCGCGGCCGCGATCGCCGCCCCCGTCCAGCGGAACAGCACGCTCGCGCCGAACCAGCGTTCGAGCAGCGCCCCTGCCGGCCCCTCCGGCGCGAAGGCGAGCAGCAGCAGCCAGCCGGTCACCACCGGCGGCACCACCAGCGGCAGGTGCACCAGCCCGTCGAGCAGCACCTTTCCCGGAAAGCGCCCGCGCGCGAGCAGCCAGGCAAGCCCGAAGGCGATCGGCAGGCAGCCGAGCACCGCCGCCCCGCCCACCTTGAGCGAGAGGAGGACGATCTCCCATTCCTCGGCCGCGAGCATCAGAGCGGCTGGAACCAGAAGCGCGCGAAGATCGCCTTGCCCTCGCGCGAGAGCAGGAAGCGCCGGAAGGATTCGGCGTCGGCGCTCGTCGATGCGCTTAACCGCGCGAGCGGATAACGGATCGGCGGATGGCTGCTCTCGGGGAACATCCGGAACGCCCGCACGCGCGACGACGCACGCGCGTCGGTGGCATAGACCACGCCCCATTCGGCCGCGCCGCGCTCGACCAGCGCCAGCGCCGCGCGGACGTTCTCGGCGCGCACCACGCGCGGCGCGACGGCGTCCCATAGCCCCAGCCGAGTCAGCGCCGCCTGTCCGTAGCGCCCCGCCGGAACCGACGCCGGATCGGCCATCGCGATGCGTCCGCGCGCGAGCACGCGTCCCAGCGGCACGCTCGCGGCGATCCGCGGCGCCCGCGCGCCCTGCACGACCACCAGCCGGTTGCCCGCCAGATCCGCGCGCGTGCCCGGAACGATCCGCCCGTCCGTCTCGACTGCGTCCATCCACGGCTCGTCGGCCGAGACGAACAGGTCCGCCGCCGCCCCCGCCATCACCTGCCGCGCGAGCGCCGACGAGGCAGCGAACGATAGTACCGGCCGCGCATGCCCCTGCCGCGCCCAGGCGTCGGCCGCCGCGCTCAGCGACTCCTGCAGGCTCGCCGCAGCCAGCACCAGCGGCGCGCGCGGCGCAGCCCCGGCCGGCACCGCGACTGCGCTCGCCCCCAGCGCCACGAGGAAATCCCGACGGTCCATCCTGCCTCGCTACCGCCTTCGCGCGCGCGGCGCCAGCATCGGCAAGGGAGCCACCGCGCGCGCCACGGGTTCGGATCATCGGAGATCGGAGGAACGCATGGACCAGCCGCAACCGCACAGCCCCGGCCTCGCGCTGATCACCGGCGGGTCGAGCGGCATAGGGCTCGCGCTCGCCCGCTGCTTCGCCCGGGACGGCCATCCGCTGACGATCGTCGCGCGCGACCAGGCCCGCCTCGCTGCAGCCGCCGCCGAACTCCGGGAGGCAGGCGCGCCCGAGGTCCATACATGGTCGCTCGACCTCGCCCGCGCCCATGCCGGCACCGATCTCCACGCCCGCGCGGCCGCGCTGCCGCTCCCCGTCGAGCATCTCGTGCTCAACGCCGGCACCGGCGCATGGGGCGATTTCGTCGGCCAGACCGACCTCGCGCTCGAGCTCGAATCGATCCAGGTCAACGTGGCCTCGGTGGTCGAGGCCGCCAAGCGCTTCCTGCCCGACATGGTCGGGCGCCGCCGCGGACGCGTGCTGATCACCTCGTCGATCGTCGCGCTGGGGCCCTCGCCCCGGCTCGCGGTCTATTCGGGGACCAAGGCCTTCCTCTACACCTTCGCCGAAGCCGTGAGGGAGGAGATCGCCGACAGCGGCGTCACCATCACCGCGCTGATGCCCGACCTCACCGACACCCGTTTCTTCGAGCGCGCGCACGTCGATCCGAATTCGCTCACCGCGCGCGAGCCCAAGGCCGATCCCGCCACCGTCGCGCGCGCCGGCTACGAAGCGATGATGAAGGGCCGCGACCATGTGATCGCCCCCGCGATCCCCGGCCGCCTCAAGACCGCCGCGGCCACGCTCCTGCCCGTGCGGCTCGTCACGAAGCTGGCGCGCGCGGACTAGAGCCGGAAATCGGTCAAGTCAGTCGCCGCTTCCCCGGGGGCGCGTCAGCCCCTCCGAGCAGGCGCGAAGCGCAGCGCGACACCGTTCATACAATAGCGCAGGCTGGTCGGCCTGGGCCCGTCGTTGAAGACATGGCCGAGATGCCCGTCGCAGCGGGCGCAGCGGACTTCGGTTCGGTCCATGAACAGGCTGGTGTCGCGCTTCTGCGTGATCGCGTCGGGCAGATGGCTCCAGAAGCTCGGCCAGCCGGTGCCGCTGTCGAACTTGGTGCGTGCGGCGAACAGCGGCAGCGCGCAGCCGGCGCACAGGAAGGTGCCGCCCCGGTGCTCCGAATTGAGCGGGCTTGAGAACGGCCGCTCGGTCGCGCCCCGCCGCAGCACCGCATAGGCCTGCGGAGAAAGCCGCCGCCGCCATTCGGCATCGCTCAGGCGCAGCGGGCGGGGCGAAGTGGCAAGCGCCGGCCGGGGGAAGCCCGCCACTGCGGCGCCGGCGAGCGCGAGCGCACCGGTGGCGAGAAAGGTTCGGCGATCCTGTGTTCGGGTCATGGTCGATCATTCCGGACGCGGGCTTCGGCTGCGTACGTCATTTGTCAGGCTGCCTCGATCCACGCGGTGGTTCAGTCCTTCCGGCGGGACAACTCTATCACGATTCGACCCCGACGGCGCGATCTTGTTGGCCGCCATTGACTTGCCCCTGAATGTGACCACAGTGCGGTGCTGATGAGCGGCGCAGGGGGCACCGGTCTCGACCCCGGCGGGATGAATGGCGAACTATAGTGGCTCGACGAGCTACGGCACGACCTTGCTCAGGGCCTCCGGCACGGCAAGCGTCCAGTACAGCGCGGACGAGTCGCTGATCTATGTCGCCAGCCGGGACGGCAAGATCGACGTGTTCAGCACGGCCACCGGGACGCTGTTGACCACCTGGAACGTCGCCACCGCGCTCGCCGGCATGAGCCTGTCGACCGATGGCTCGTTCCTGTTGGCGGTCGACCCGGGCAAGGCAGGCTGTGCACATACCCATTCGTCCGCCGTGTCGCCGAGGGGCAAGTGAAGCGGGAGCGCCGGCGGCGGCCGATAGGTGAGCGCTGGGAATCAGAGACAGCCGCCTTTTTTGGCCTCTTTTTGTTCTTGCTGTCTGGGTCAAATCTGCGCAGGATGCAAAAAAACGTCCCAGAGGTGATTCATGCATAACCCGGTCGCATTTTCCGAACTCAGGCAGCGTACCGGGATGAGCATAGAGGAGCTTGCGACCGAGCTCGGCTATTCCGCAAGCACGATCTACCGCTGGGAACGCGGCGAGCAAGAACCGAAAGCTGCTGTCTATCGCGCGCTCGAGACCATTGCCCGTTTCGATCCGACGCCCGCGCGCGACGGTGATCTGCATTTCCGCTTCATCGATCTGTTCGCTGGAATCGGCGGCTTGCGCATCG
>DATLJJ010000569.1:0-1522 GCA_035538975.1 Sphingomonas sp.
CGCCGAGCTCAGCGCCTCCGCCTCGCTGGCGTCGATCGCGATGCCGACGCTGCCGCGGCCGACATTGACGGCGCGCACGTCGAAGATGCGCCGCTCGCCGCCGATCACGATCGGCAGCCGCGAAGTGAAGTTGGCGGCGTCCTTCAGCCCCCGCTCCATCGCGGTGCGGTCGGCGCTGTCGAGCAGCTCGAGCTTGCGCTCCTGGGCATCGGTGACGCTGTTCGCCTCGGTGGCGCGCACATAGGCCGGGTTGGCGTAGGTCAGTGCGCCATTCTCGCCCTTGGCCCAGATCGGCCAGGGTGCGGCGGCGGCAAAGCCGCGCAGCATCTCGGTTTCGTCGGAGAGTGCCTTGTAGCGCAGATTGGTCTCGGCTAGGTCGCGGCGGAGGCCGGAGAGCTCGCGAATCCGGACGATGGCCTGGCCGCCGATGGCGCGGCCGATCGCCTCCAGCGTATGGCCGTGCGCGGTGGTCAAGGTCAGCTGGAACCCGTCGCCACGATCGCGCAACGCGTCGACCGCATGGTCCATCTGGAACGCGGGCTCCGGCGGCAGCCAGGTTCCGAACGCGAGCACGCGCTGCGGCGAGGAATCACGCGGCAGCACCATCGAGATGTCGCCGGAAATCTGCGCACGGTTGTCGCCCGCCGGCCAGGAGATCAGGATCTGCGGCTCCGCGAACAGCAGCGCGCCGAAGCGGTCGGCCTGGAGCTGCAGTTCCCCGATTCGGGCACGCAGCCGCGCCTCGCTGTTTGCCGTGCGCACGCGCGTGCGCATCAAGAGGATCGCGGCCATGACCGAGAAGCCGAGCAGAGCCAGCGCGGTGGCGAGCACCGCGAGTTCCTGCCGGTTGAAATCCAGCATGACGGAGAGAGTGTCGATGAGGTCGGCGGCCTGAGCCGGCGCAGCCGGCAGCAGCGCCGCGAGAGCGCCACCCACCAAGCCGTTGCGCGCCAACGATGTGCACGACAACAGCGTCCGACGCATCGACACGATCACGCCTGACATAGTTGCCCCAAGACCGCACGAATCTGCGCGCGGCGACCCCCGTCGCGCGCGAATCAAAGGACAATACCCTCACCGCGACTCCGCCGGTAAGAGTCCAGATCGTGAACGCAAAGGCGGCCCCACAAAAATGCCGGGCGCGTTGTTCCAACACACGTCGTTCTCTGGGATGATTCGGCTGGAATCGTGCTGGGTTAGCGGCCGGTCGAGCCGAAGCCGCCGGCGCCACGATCGGTCGTCGACAAGGTGGCTACGGGAACCAGCGCGGCCTGCATCGCCGGCGCGATCACCATTTGGGCGATGCGCTCGCCGCGCTTGATCACGAAGGGCGCCGCGCCGTGATTGATCAGGATCACCTTGATCTCGCCGCGGTAGTCCGCATCGATCGTGCCCGGCGAGTTCAGCACGGTAACGCCGTGCTTGGCCGCCAGGCCGGAGCGCGGCCGAACCTGGGCCTCGTGCCCGGCGGGCAATGCGATCGCAAGACCCGTCGGCACCAGCGCATACCGGCCGGGGGCGA
>DATLJJ010000570.1:0-6835 GCA_035538975.1 Sphingomonas sp.
GCGCCAGGCAGTTCGTGAAGGTGATCGAGGCGATCCGTCGCACCAACCCGACCACCACGATCGAGATCCTCACCCCCGACTTCCGCAATAAGCACGAGGCGGCGGTCGAGATGATCGTCGCGGCGCGGCCGGACGTCTACAACCACAATCTGGAGACGGTGCCGAGGCTCTATCCGACGATCCGCCCCGGCGCGCGCTACTATGCGTCGATCCGGCTGCTGGAGACCGTGAAGAAGCTCGATCCGTCGATCTTCACCAAGTCGGGCATCATGCTTGGCCTCGGCGAGGAGCGGCTGGAGGTCCATCAGGTGATGGACGACATGCGCTCGGCCGACATCGATTTCCTGACGATGGGCCAGTATCTGCAGCCGACCCCGAAGCACGCCAAGGTCCAGGAGTTCGTCACGCCGCAGGCTTTCCAGGCCTATGGCGCGATCGCGCGCGCCAAGGGCTTCCTGCTCGTCGCTTCCTCGCCGCTGACGCGCTCAAGCTATCACGCCGGCGATGACTTCCAGAAGATGCGCGCGGCGCGCGAGGCGAAACTGGAGAAGGCGACGGCGCAGGCCTGATGCCCAAGCATAGCGAGACGCGTGCGCTGCCCTATACGCCGGAGCAGATGTTCGATCTGGTCGCGGACGTCGCGCGCTACCCCGAGTTCCTGCCCTGGGTGACGGCGATCCGCGTTCGCTCGAACAGTGACACGCAGATGGTCGCGGACATGATAGTCGGCTTCAAGGGCCTGCGCGAGACCTTCACCTCGCGCGTCGAGAAGCAGCGCCCCGGCCATATCCGCGTCGACTATCTCGAGGGTCCGCTCAAGCACCTCAACAACGACTGGAAGTTCCGGCCGGACGGGAAGGGCGGCTGCCTGGTCGATTTCTGCGTCGACTTCGCCTTCAAGAACCGCGTGTTCGAGATGCTCGCCGGCCAGGTGTTCGACCGCGCGCTCAGGAAGATGATCAACGCCTTCGAAGAGCGCGCCGCACGCCTCTATGGGGATTCGGCGACGGGTTCCTCGGCGACGGGTTCGCCGGGCATCAGCAGCTCGAGCGCGCACAGCGCCGCCTGAAGCCGCACGCCGCCGCGGCCCGTGTCCTCGATCTGGCGGGTGTCGGCGACGACGTTCTGCGGATCGGCGCCGCGCTCGGCACGGGCGAACACCACGGTGCCCACCGGCTTCTTCTCGCTACCGCCTTCGGGGCCCGCGATTCCGGTGATCGCCACCGCGACATCGGCCTCGCTCTTGGTCAGCGCACCCTGCGCCATGCTCCAGGCGACGGCGATCGACACGGATCCGAAGGTCTCGAGCACGTCGTTGCTCACTCTGAGCACGCCGGCCTTGGCCTCGTTGGAATAGGTGACGAAACCGGCATCGAATACGTCCGACGAGCCCGGGATTTCGGTGAGAGCGGCCGATACAAGGCCACCGGTGCAGCTCTCCGCAACTGCGATCCGGCGGCCGGCGGCACGGTTGGCCTCCACCACGCGGCGCGCGGATTCGACGAGCTGGGACGGGAGAATCGTGTCCATGGGGTGGGGCCTTTGCCACCACATTGTTGCCGACGCGAGTCAGTTCCTTTCCGGAACGGCGGCTAGAGTGTCTCGGGCAGACGCACCGTAGCGATCGCCTGTGCGGCCATGCCTTCGCCGCGTCCGGTGAAGCCCAGCCGCTCGGTGGTGGTGGCCTTCACGCTCACGCGCGATTCGGGGAGCTTGAGGATCGCGGCGATGCTCGCGCGGATCGCCGCGCGATGCGGGCCGATCTTTGGCGCCTCGCAGACGATCGTGAGGTCGACGAAGTCGATCACGCCGCCCTCCGCTGCCAACAAACCGGCGGCATGCTCGAGGAAGCGCGCCGAGGCCGCGCCGCGCCATTTGGGGTCGCTCGGCGGAAAGTGCATGCCGATGTCACCCGCGCCGATCGTGCCGAGCAGCGCGTCGGTGATCGCATGGAGGGCGACATCGGCATCGCTGTGGCCCGAGAGGCCCTTGCTATGCGGCACGAGGACACCCCCCAGCCAAAGCTCCTCGCCCTCGGCGAAGCGGTGGACGTCGTAGCCGGTGGCGGTGCGCACGCGCATCGCCGCGGCGTGGCGCGCCTCGGCGGCGGCGAAATCGGCGGGGTGAGTGACTTTCTCGAGCATCGGATCTCCGGGAACGATCGCCACTTCATGGCCGAGCGCGCGGACCATCTGGGCATCGTCGGTCGCCTCGCGCTCCGCGGGCCAGGCGCGATGTGCTTCCAGGATGGTGGCGTGGCGAAACGCCTGCGGGGTCTGGACGCGCGTCAGTCCTTCGCGGGGAACCAGATCGCCTGTCGTCGATACCAGGGTGTCAGCAACGGGAAGGCCGGGGATGGCGCCTTTATGCGTGTCGAGCGCGACGAGCAGCCGGTCGATCACCGCCGCGGACAGGAAGGGGCGGGCGGCGTCGTGGATCAGCACCCGGTCCACGGCGCCGAGCGCCTCCAGCCCGTTTCGCACGGACTCGCGTCGCGTGGCGCCCCCAATCACGAATGGCACAGGCCCGAGCGCCGCCTCCAGCGCTTGCTCCTGCCCCGCACCGATCACCACCAACACCTGCTTCACGGCCGGGTGCGTGCTCAGGGCGGCATGACTGTGCGCAAGCATCGGCTTGCCGGCGAGTGGCGCGAACTGCTTGGGCACGCTGCCGCCGGCGCGCAGGCCCTGGCCGGCGGCGACGATCAGTGCGGCGGTTCTCGGCTGCCCCATGGGCGCGCGGCCTAGCGGGGAACACCTGCCTTGCCAATCGCCGCTTGTACCGCTACGCGCCTCTGCCTATTTTTCAGGCAGATCATGAGCGAACTCGCCCCCATCCAGATCGGTCCCGTGCGGATCGAAGCGCCGGTGTTGCTCGCGCCCATGACGGGCGTGACCGACCTGCCGTTCCGTCGCGCCGTCCGCCGCTATGGCTCGGGGCTCAACGTCACCGAGATGATCGCGAGCGCCGCAGCGATCCGCGAGACGCGCCAGTCGGTCCAGAAGGCGGCCTGGGATCCGATCGAGGAGCCGGTGTCGATGCAGCTCGTCGGCTGCACGCCGCACGAGATGGGCGAGGCCGCCAAGCTCAACGAGGATCGCGGCGCAGCGATCATCGACATCAACATGGGCTGTCCGGTCCGCAAGGTGACCAACGGCGACGCCGGATCGGCGCTGATGCGCGATCTCAAGCATGCCGCCGCTATCATCGATGCCTGCGTCAAGGCCGTGAAGGTGCCGGTGACGCTCAAGATGCGCATGGGCTGGGATCACGACAGCCTCAACGCCCCTGAGCTCGCGCGCATCGCCGAGGACCTCGGCATCAAGATGGTCACCGTCCACGGCCGCACGCGCAACCAAATGTACCGCGGCAGCGCCGACTGGAGCTTCGTGCGCCGGGTGAAGGATGCGGTGTCGATCCCTGTGATCGTCAACGGCGACATCTGCTCGGTCGAGGACGCGCGTGAGGCGCTGCGCCAGTCGGGCGCCGACGGCGTGATGATCGGTCGCGGCGCCTATGGGAAGCCGTGGATCCTGCGCCAGGTGATGGACGCGCTCACCGGCCAGGGCGAGCGCGCGGACCCGAGCATCGACGAACAATATCGCGTGATGGTCGCGCACTACGTCGAGAGCCTCGAACATTATGGCGAGATGACCGGCGTCAACATGATGCGCAAGCATCTGGGCTGGTACACCAAGGGCATCCACGGTTCGGCCGAGTTCCGCAACAAGGTGAACCAGGTCGCCGATGCCAGGACCGTGCTGGCGATGCTCGACGAATTCTATGCGCCATGGCGTTCGCGCGAAGCGGCCTGAAGCGGCTGAAGCCGGAGCCGGTGGGGCCAGGCTTCGCCGAGCTGTTCGCAGCGCTTCCCGTCGCCGTGCTCGTGATCGATCCCGACGGACGGATCGCGCATGCCAATGCCGCATGCGAACTGCTGCTCAACCACAGTGAGAAGGCGATGGTGGGCCAGCCCTATGACGCAGTGCTGGTCCCTCCCGAGGACTATGTCGACCGACGCGACGGCCACGGCTTCGCGGCCTTCGACATCGAGATCGCGGCGGTGCGCGGCCCCCGCATCCGTGTGGATTTCGTCGAAAGCCAGATTCCGGACCGGCCGGGCTGGCGAGTCGTCACGCTCCACCACGCCCCGCAGGCGCGACGCATGACGCAAGGCGCCGAGCGCACCGCCGGCGCACGCGCGGCGATCGGCGCAGCGGCGATGCTCGCACACGAGATCAAGAATCCGCTCTCGGGTATCCGTGGCGCTGCCCAGCTCCTGCGGAGCGGGGGAGAGGATGAGGAACTCACCAGTCTGATCACCACCGAAGTCGACCGCATCGCATCGCTGATCGACCGGATGCAGGACTTCACCGATACCCGCCCGCTCAATCTGACGCCGACGAACGTCTATCCGCTGCTCGACCATGCGCGTCGCGTGGCGCTCGCCGGCTTTGCGCGTGGCATGGTGGTCGAGGAGCGCTTCGATCCCTCGCTCCCGCCAGTGTTGATCGATCCCGACGCCTTTCTCCAGGTGATGCTCAACCTGCTCAAGAATGCCGCGGAGGCGCTCGGCGGGCTCGCGCAGCCGCGGATCACGCTTGCGACCGCCTATCGGCACGGCATGTCGGTGAGCGCAGGGCAGGGGCGCCCGCGCCGCCCGCTGCCGATCGAGATACTGGTGATGGACGACGGCCCCGGCGCCCCAGCCGACATCGCTGAGCATCTGTTCGAACCATTCGTCTCGGGCAAGCCCGAGGGGAAGGGGCTGGGCCTGCCGCTGGTGGAGAAGCTGGTCCGCGACATGGGAGGGATCGTCCAATATGCGCGCGAGCGTGAGCCCGAAGTGACCGTATTCCGTATCCTGCTGCCGAGGGCCGCATGACCGGATCGGTGCTCATCGTCGACGACGACGCCGCGATCCGGACCGTGGTCGCAGCCGCACTCAAGCGCGAGGGGCATCGCGTCGCCACCGCCGCGAGCATCGCCGAGCTGCGTCGCGCGATCACCGCGGGATTGCCCGACGTGCTGGTCACCGATGTGGTGCTGCCCGACGGCAACGGGCTCGACGTAGTGGCCTCGCTCACTGCCGATCATCCGCATCTGCCCGTCATCGTCTTCTCGGCGCAGAACACGCTGGCCACCGCCGTCCGCGCGACCGAGGTCGGCGCCTTCGACTATCTGCCCAAGCCCTTCGATCTCGACGTGCTGGCACATGCCGTGCGCGGCGCGATCGCGCGCGGCAGGCGCCAGCCCGCCGACTTGCCCGTCGCAGAGGCCGCGGGCGGCTCCTCGCTGATCGGCCGTTCGCCGGCGATGCAGGAAGTCTATCGCGTGATCGCGCGCGTCGTTTCGAACGATCTGACCGTGCTGGTCTCGGGTGAGTCGGGTACCGGCAAGGAACTGGTCGCCAAGGCGATCCACGAGCTGGGCCCACGCCGCCGCGCGCCCTTCGTCGCGCTCAACATGGCCGCGATCCCGCGCGAGCTGATCGAGGCAGAGCTGTTCGGGCACGAACGCGGCGCCTTCACCGGCGCCCAGGCACGCGTCGCGGGCAAGTTCGAGCAGGCGGCGGGCGGCACGCTGTTCCTCGACGAGATCGGCGACATGCCGATGGATGCGCAGACGCGGCTGCTGCGCGTGCTCCAGTCGGGCGAGTTCACTACCGTCGGCGGCGCGCGCACGATCAAGGCCGACGTGCGCATCGTCGCTGCGACCAACAAGGACCTCGCCCAGCTCGTCCAGTCGGGCCAGTTCCGCGAGGACCTGTTCTACCGGCTTAACGTCGTCCCCGTGACGCTGCCGGCGCTTCGCGAACGCCGCGAGGACGTGGCGCTGCTCGCGCGCCATTTCCTCGATCGGGCCGCCGAGGCGGGCCTTCCGCACAAGCAGCTCGATCGCGACGCCGTGGCGGTGCTCGAAGCCTATGATTGGCCGGGGAACGTCCGCGAGCTCGAGAACCTCATGCGCCGCATCGCCGCGCTTTCGCGTGACGAATGGATCGACGCCGATGCGGTTCGTCGTGCGCTGGGAGAGGCAGGGCTGCCACAGCCCGTGGCGCGCGATCCGGGGATCGAAGCCGCGGTGCGTGCCCGGCTCGAGCGGATGGCGATCGAGGAACCCCGCGCGCTGGATGACGGTACGCTCTACGACCGGATCATCGGCGAAGTGGAGCGGCCGCTGATCGAGGCGATGCTCGCGCGCCACCACCACAACCAGCTCCGCGCCGCCCGCGCGCTGGGTATCAATCGCAACACACTGCGCAAGCGGCTCGACACGCTGGGCATCGATATGGGCAGTGCGCGCCCGGAAGGTGTCGAATAGCGACAGGTTGACGCATTTTTATGTGTTTTCCGGGCAACGACTGTGTTGTAATCGGGCAACGATGGACGCCGTAACCGAGCAGACTGCCGAGTCCGCGCCGCGAAAGCGGCGGTTCGGCGTCACGTCCCTGGCGGCGCTCGGGGGGGATGCGCCCAGGGCGTCGCTCTTGTCCAGGCACGTTCGTGTTCTGGAGTTCGTCGTGATCGCGTTGGCCATCGCCACGCCGATCGGAACCTACCTCATCCTCCGCGGCGCCGATGCACGCGATCAGCTTTTCAGCCCGGCAATGGCGGCGTCGATACTGCTCGCGAACCTTCTTCCGTTCGTCGCACTGATTGTGCTGATCGGCCGGCGCATCGCAATTCATCGCGCCCTGAAATCGGCACTCGCGGGCGGGGGGCGCCTGCATGTGCGGCTGGTGGCGATGTTCACTTTGATGGCCAGCGTCCCGATCGTCCTGACAGTGATCGCGGCTTCGGTGATGTTCCAGTCAGGCGTTCAGCTCTGGGGT
>DATLJJ010000571.1:0-3068 GCA_035538975.1 Sphingomonas sp.
GGCCGATATGGACGATGCCCGGGGTGACCAGCGCGGGCGCATAGGCCTGCGGCTCGAACGAGCTCGGAAGCGCCGGGAGCGGGGATCGGGAAAGCTTCTTCATGGTAGTTGGGGTCCTTGCGCGTCAGGCGGAGGGGAGGGCGGGCGCTATGGCGCGCGGTCGACCGGGCTGGCGGATTTCGCGATGGCCTCGCGCCACTCGCGTATGAGCCGGGTGCGGCGCGCGCGATCCTGCAGGCTCAGCAGCAACGGGGTCACAGAGGCCTGCGCCAGGAGTTGCTCCGCCTGCGGTCCCGCCTTGCCGTTCGGCTGATCGGGGGGCGCGAGATCGTGCAGGGCGATGCGGCGCGCCTCGTCGGAGACGAGGAAGGCTGCAAGCGATGTCGCCGCGGCCGGCGAGCGGGCTGACCGCGGAACCATCAGCGACACGGTCTGGAGCGATTGAAAGTCGTCGGGAAGCACAACCTGGATGCGGCTTCCCGCCCGCTGCGCCGCATAGGCGTAGGAGAGCTGGACGTTATAGGCGAACAGGATCTCACCGCGGTCCACCGCGTCCACCATCACGTTGGAACAACAATATAGCCGGGTGCTCGCGCGGCCGAGCGCCTCCAGCAAGCGGCCATAGATGACCATCTGACGCGAATCAGCGGCGGCGAAGTTATAGCCGTCTGCCGATGCCTCGATGTCATAGCCGCCAATCCGGCCCCTCACTTGCGGCAGCCGACGCAACCACTCGAGAAGCTGACTGTGGTTGGTCGGCATCGGGCCCGGCAGTTCCGTCGACCGGCGTCCGAAGACGAAGGCCGCTGGCTCGACGGTGAAAGCCACGACCTGATCGCGCCAGGCGGCGCGCGCCGGCGCCGCCGCGCCGATCGAAGAGGGGAGCGTCTGCGCGCAATTCTCGTTGGCGAGGCGCACGAGATGGTCCGTCGATGCGGTGAGATAGATGTCCGCCGCCTGGCCGCTGCGGTGGCAGGCATCGAGCGCGCTCTCGAGGAACGCATTGCTGCGCGACTGGAGATAGACGATCGTCGCGCGAGGGTAGTGGCGCTGATAGGCGAGCAGAAAGGGCCGCATGAAGCCGGCATCCATCGAGCTCGAGATGACCAGCGGGAGCTCTTCCGTCGGCTCGCGAGCCGGGAAATAGGTCACGATTGCACCGTCTGGCGGATCGAAATGGCCCTGCCGGACGGCGGGCGCGCGCAGCAGGAACCACGCCATGAGCGCTGCCGCCAGGGCGAACGCCAGCGCTGCCGCGAGGATCAGCCGGCGCTTCACGTGTCCTGGTCCCCGGGAAACACGCGCGCCAAGGTCAGGCTGATCACGAAGAGGCCGTCGTCGCTCGTCCCGAAGGCCAGCTTCGTCCCGTGCCCGCGCGCCGCATCCGCTGCGATCGAGAGACCCAGGCCCGCGCCTTCACGCTCGACGCGCGGCAGATGGAAGGGGCGGGAGGCGCTCTCCCACAGCTCGGGCGGGATGCCCGGGCCGTCATCTGCTACGCTGATCGTGACCAGGTCATCGGTGGCGGACACCTTCACTACGAGAAGCGAGGTGGCACCGTGCGTCACGGCGTTGCTGACGAGGTTGACCAGGGCCTCGCGCAGCATGAGCTTGTCCCCCTGCACGAAGATCGGTCCCCGGGGCGGGTCGAATTCGACCTGCAGATCCCTGTCGAGCCATTCCGGAATGGCGTCGCGAAGCACCTGGCTGACAAGATCCACGACCGCGAGCGGCTCATGGGGAATGCGTCCCGCGCGATAGCTGACCATCGTCTGGCCGAGCAGCTGATTGGTCAGGCGGCTGAGTTTCGAGACGTGGGTCCTGATTCGCTCGATCCTGGCGGCTCGTGCGGCCTGCGTCTTGTCGGTGAGCAGCAACTCGGTCTGCGCGCCGATCGCTGCCAGGGGCGTGCGTATCTGATGCGCAGCGATGGCGGCAAAGCCCTCCAGCCGCGTCATGCGCTCGTTTAGATGGCGAAAGGCCGTGTTGATGGCTTCGACCAGTGCTACCGTCTCCCGGGGGCTTTCCACCTCCAGGGGCTCGGTGGCATGTGTCCGGCGCGCGGCAAGCGCCTGCCCGATCCGGTCGAACGGCATCAGCGCGCGTCGTGCCGCCTGGAGCGATGCGAAATAGCCGAGCGCTCCGACAAATATGATGAGGCCTCCGATCTTCACCATCAGCCGCGCGACCAACCGGTTGCGCGCGTCGAGCGTCTGCGCGACGACCACGCTGTACCATCCGTTGATCGTTGGGGAGGCGACGAGGCGATAGAGCGTAATGACGCGCATCTCGGCTCCGGCGTAGTCGCGATAGCCCAGCACCGCCGTGCCGTCCGACGGTCGGCTCACGTCGACGCTCAGTGACTCATATCCCGTCAGCAGCTCGCCGCCAGGACCGCGGACCGCGAAGAAGAAACGGTCGCCGGCAGACTGCGCCAGCGTCTCGAACGCCGAATCGGGCGGCAGGACGGTCACCTGTCCTCGATCGATGCCGATGCCGCCGCTGATCTGGGTCGCGGCACTGACGAGGAGCCGGTCATAGGCATCCGTGGCTGCCGCGGTCGAGAAGAACCAGGCGGCGACCGTCGCGGCGATCCCGCCACATGCAAATACGACGATCAGCAGCAGCCGGAGGCGACCAAAGATGGAATTGGGGACGACTTTGGAAGGCCCCGTCACCCGGCTCACGTCGCAACCATGCTATAGCCGATTCCGCGCTGCGTCGTGATCTCAACGCCGGCACCGGCGCCAGCGAGCTTGCGCCGCAGGCGGGCGATCATCACTTCCACGCTGTTCTCGCTCGGCTCTGCATTGTAGCCGAACAGCTGGTCGAGCAGCTGGGCCTTGCTGAAGACATGGGTCTGCCGCGCAAGAAGGATTTCCAGCAGCGACAGCTCGCGGCGGGTGAGGCCAAGAACCGTGTCACCGATTCGGGCCACACGGGCGCTGCGGTCGAAAACCAGTTCGCCGCACTTGAGCTCGTTGGTCCGGTCGCCCGTGTGTCGCCGCAGAAGCGAACGGATACGCGCCTGCAGTTCGCGGAAGTCGAAGGGCTTGATCAGATAATCG
>DATLJJ010000572.1:0-9127 GCA_035538975.1 Sphingomonas sp.
AGCAAAGCGCCGATGACACCGGTAGCATATTCCGTAGGTCCCGCAGAACGGGCGCTTTGGCGGTGCGCGCATGAACAGGCACCGAACAGCCGCGAACGCCTGCGGTGGTACCGGATGTCACTCGGGAACGTCGAAGCTGTCGAGTATCTTGGCCCCGGCCATGAACACCGCGATCGGGCAGAGGAAGAACAGCGCCCATCCCGACCAGCCCGGAAAGCGATGCAGATAATGCATCCCGCGCTCCACCGCGCCTGTGGCCAGGCCATAGATCACCAGATAGGCCTCGAACTTGTTCTTGATCGTGAAAAGGCGACGCATCCGATGGAACATGCGCGTGGTTAAGCAAGCCACGGGCCAACCGCGGATTTCCGCCGGTTACGCGTTAAGGCCTATGGTTACGTGTAAATTAATTCGACAATTCCCAACGCCTCGAGCAGTGCCGTGCGTGCGGCCTCGATGCGCCCGATGAGCGCAGGGTTGGCGATGTCTTCAGCGCCGATCGCCTCGGGCCAATGCGCCGCGACTACAGTGGCGATCGCGTCCAGCCGTGTCTCGTCGACCAGGAAGCGCGGGTCGATCGTCGCCGGGTCGGCGACCACGCGCAGTCGCAGGCAGGCGGGGCCGCCGCCGTTCGCCATCGACTGCCGTACGTCCACAACCTCCAGCCTACGGATGGGGCCGTTGCCCGCGACATGCTCCTGCAGCCACGCCCAGACGCTCGGCGTCTCGCGGGCTTCCTCGGGCAGCACCAGTGCGCTCTCGCCCGAGGGCAGAGTCACCAACTGGGCGTTGAAGAGATAGGAGGCGATGGCATCCTCCAGGCTCACGCTTGCCGCGGGCACCTCGACGATCTCGACCTCCGGCATCAGCGCGCGCAGGTTGTCGTAGAAGCGGTCCTTTTCGGCAAAGGCCTGTTCGTGCGCGAACAGCACCTTGCCGTTCGCCACCGCCACCACGTCGTTGTGGAAGGCGCCGGCTGCGATCGCCGCCTCGGATTGCTCGACGAACAGCGTCCTGGCAGGATCGAGGGCATGCGTCCGTGCCACCGCGCGGCTCGCCTCCGGATGTTGACGCGCAGGGAAGGGGCCGCCTGCGACGCCATAGACGAATATCTCGATGCCCGGCGCATCGTGCGCTGCCGCGAGCCGCATGTGATTGGCGGCACCTTCGTCGCCGAACGGCGCGGGCACCGGCTCATTCACGGCAAAGCAGTCCGCCGCGAAAGCGAGACGGAGCTGCGCAAGCGTTTCGGGCCATTCGTGGCTGCGATGCGGCATCGTCACCAGATTGGCGACGGTCAGGTGACAGCGTCCATCGGCGGTGTCGGGCGCCGGGGAGACCGTCGCCGCGTTCGCCGACCACATCGCCGAGGCCGAGAGCGCCTGCGCCTGCAGATGCCCCGGCGCCGCGGCATAGTCGGCCCCCAGACGTGCCAGCCACCGGTGGTCGGGCCGTGCGTGGGGCAGCAATATGCCCTGCGCGAGCCCCAGCCGCAGGTTTGCCCGCATCTTCGCGATGCCCTGCAGCGCCGCCGCTCGCGGATGCGATGTGAGGCCGCGATTGCGCGTCGCGGCGAGATTGCCGGGGCTCAGCCCCGCATAATTGTGGCTCGGGCCAATGATCCCGTCGAAGTTGATCTCGGTCAGCATCATCGCTCCGCGTGGACGATCTCGTCGCCGACATCGACATCGAGCAGCTTGGCGGTTTTGGCATCGATCACCACGCCCTCGCCGCTCGGCGAGACCCTGCCATAGCCGGCGCGGAAGCTTCCCAGGCGGCCCGCCGCGACGATCGCCGAATCCGTCGCCTCGCCGATCGCGAGAACGTGCGAGGTCCGCGAGTCCCGGATGGTCTTCACCTGATCGGTGCGCGCGGTCATCGTCGGGCCGCCGTCGAAGATGTCGATGTAGTTCTCGAAGGCGAAGCCCTCGGCCTCGAGCATCCGCATCGCCGCGCGGCCCGAAGGGTGGGGGAGGCCAATCACCGACCGTGCGCTCTCGGAGAGCATGGCGGTGTAGATCGGGTGCTTGGGCATCAGGTCGGCGATGAACTGGTTGCCGTGCGTGGCATTGAATTCGTCGGCCTGCTGGAAGTTCATTCCGAAGAAGCGCCCCGCCACGCCATCCCAGAAGGGTGACCCACCGGCCTCGTCGATGACGCCGCGCAGTTCGGCGAGCACGCGCTCGGCGAAACGCGGGCGATGGCGCCGGATGAACAGGTAGCGGCTGCGCGCGAGCAGCATGCCCAGCCCCCCGGCGCGCTCCGACGGATGCAGGAACAGCCCGCCGACTTCGCTGCACCCCTCGAGATCGTTGACGAGGCTCAGTATCTCCGCGCGGAACGTTCGGCTGAGCTCGCGGCTGTGCTTGGTGACGGTGCCGATGCGATAGCTGTAGAACGGCCAGGTCTGCCCCACGCGGGTGAAGATCTGACAGGTACCGCGCACCTCGCCCGTCTCGGCATTCTCGAGGATCAGTACGAACAGGTCGTCGGCGAGTTCGTCGTCGGAATCGCGTGCGAAGGCGGCATGGCTGCGCACCAGCTTGGCGCGCAGCGCGTCCTTCTCGGGCGGCAGGTTGGTGAACCCGCCCCCGGTGAGCTTTGCCATTTCGTAGAGCGGCTGCAGGTCCTGGTCGCGCGCGGCGCGAATGCGGAAGCTCACAGGCGCCCCCGTTCTGCGATGCGAAGCAGGGTCAGCGCGGAAAGCGCCGCGCGTTCGGGAAGCGATTCCGGGATCAGAAATTCCTCCGCTGAATGAATGGCGCCGCCGCGTGCGCCCATGGTGTCGACGACGGGCACGCCGCACGCCGCGATATTGTTGCCGTCGCACACGCCGCCGGTGTCGCGACGGGCGATGGCGAGCCCCAGGTCCGCGCCCGCTTCGCCCACCAGCGCGAACAGTCGCTCGGCGCCCGCGTCGATCGGCTTGGGCGGCCGGTTGAAGCTGCCGTGGACCTCCACGCGCACTTCGTGTGACGTCATGACGTCAGCCGCCGCGGCCTCCAGCGCTGCCCTGGCCTGGTCGATCGCCTGCTGGTCTTTCGGGCGGAAGTTGACGCGCAGCACCGCGAGCTCGGGCACGACATTGTTGGGCGCACCGCCATCGATACGGGCCGGGTTGACTGCCAGCCCGGGCGCCCTGGCCTGCGCCAGCCGCACCGCAAGGTCCGCCGCCGCGACCAGCGCGTTGCGGCCTTCTTCGGGGTTGCGACCGGCATGGGCGCTTCGCCCGTGCACCAACAACGAGAAATTGCCCGTGCCGCCGCGCGCGCCTGCCAGCGTCCCGTCGGGCAGTGCGGGTTCATAGGTGAGCGCAGCCATCTTGCCGCGCGCCACGCGCTCGATCAGCCCGCGCGAGGAGAGCGAGCCCGTCTCCTCGTCCGAATTGATCAGCACTTCATATCCGATGCGAAGTGCGAGCGGGCTCGCCTCGACGGCCTCCAGCGCCGCGAGCATCAGCGCCAGCCCGCCCTTCATGTCCGCCGCGCCGGGCGCGTTGTAGTTGCCGTCGTCGCGCCAGCGGCCCTGCTGGAAGGGGTGATCGGCGCCGTAGACCGTATCCATGTGGCCGGTGAGCAGCAGCTGCACCGGCGCTTCGGGGCGCACCCTGAGATGAAGGTGGTGGCCATGTCCGATGGGCTCGACTCGCCCGTCGGGAGTCACTGCCTCGACCGGCTCCGGGTCGACCAGCGCCAGCTCGCCGGGGAGCACGGCAAAGGCATCCGCCAGCGCGCTCGCCATGCGCGCCAGGCCCGGCAAGTTGCGCGTGCCGCTGTTGATGGCCACCCATTGTTCGGTCCGCGAGAGCATCGGCGCGGCGGCGACGTGGTCCACGGCGGCGCGCTCGTCTCGGGTCAGCTCGGTCATTTCGGGGTCGTAGCGCCAAAGCCTGGCGGGTTGAACCCCGTGCGCCGCGCGCAGGGCATAGCTTTTGGCTTTGGGGCCCCGTTAGTTGAGCCCGGCGGGCCCGAGTTGCATCCGGGCCAGATCGAGTCCGAACGCATGGCGCGCGCCCTTTGCGATGGCCGCCTTGACCGCCGGCATCGCCGAGGGCTGCTTGCGGGCCGCCTCCACCGCCTGATCGGCGAGCACGGCATGCACCAGCATCGCCTCGGCGATCTCCTGCTTCACGCCGTCGCTCGCGCCAGTGAAGCCGGGGTCGGCGCCCAGCGCACGCGCCACCTGCGCGCTCACTGCCTTGTACTCGGCGGGCTGGCTGTCGGTCGAGCCGCGTACGCCGTAATAGGCCGTGACCAGATAGACTGCCACGGCGTCCGCCACGTTGTTCGGGTCGAGCCCGACCGGGCGCATCACGCTGCCGATTTCGGCCACTAGGTCGCGGCGCGCCAGCGTGCGCTCCAGATCTTCCGCATTGGCAGGATCGGCCCGGCCCAGCTGCTTCACGATCTGCGCCATGTTGCGCTTCCGCACCGCCATGCTCGGCCGGTAGCGAACCGCTGTAATGTCGACCGCGGCGTTGCGCGGAGTCCGTGTGATCGAACGGAACGCCGATGCGCCGGCGGCTCGGGCACTCTCCGTCTCGACCAGACTGCCCTGCGCAAGCGTGTTCGTGAGCATCCCCATGTCGAAGGCGCCCTGCGCCGCTGCTGGTGCTGACGCCATGGCGAGCGCGCAGGACAGGCTCAAGAACGTCAGGCGCATCGTATCTTTTCGAACCTGCATGGCCACCTCCACGTGCCGCAACGCACAAGCCCGGCGCGAGTGTCAGGCTCGACGCTCAGGCTGCGTCAGAAATCCACCACCAGCGCCGCGCGGCTCGTCGTGTCGGTGTTCTTGCGACCGACAGGCGGCAGGCTTTCATATTGCAGCGTGTAGGAGAATTGCGCCGAGAGCGGCCCGATCAGCTTCGCGAGCAGCGCCGACTTGCTGGCGACGGTCGAGTTGGCCTCCTGCAGATAGGCGGAGGCGTTCTGCCGCACCGTGATGCCGGGGCTCAGCTTCCAGTCGAGGTCCACCGATCCGCGTGCGGCCAGGTTGCTCTCGGTCTTGCTGTCGATGAACCGCGTGAGGCGGTACGCCGGTCCCAGTTCGACGTCGAGCTTCATGCTCGGTGTCTTGATCGCGCTGTATCCCGTTCCGGTGGAAAGCGACACGCGGTCGTAGAAGCCCGAGAACCGGTCGCTCTCATATTGCGCGGCGCCATAGAGATAGGCGCGGTCGTCGAACTTCCAGTTGGGCTCGTAGGCCGCGAGGTAGCGCTCGCGCGTCGTCTCGCCCAGGCTCTCCTGGTAATCGGCCTGCAGCCGCAGCTTGTGGCGCCACCCCAGCGCCTCGCGCCGCACGTCCACCGCCGCGGTAAGCCCGACATTCTCAGTGTTGCCCGAGCTCACATAGCCGCCCAACTCGGCGCGGCCCTTCACCAGATCGAAGAAGTCTGCCTCGCGCAGCTTCTCCTGCGCCCTGGCCATCCGGTCGCTGCGCCAGTCCTGCGCGATCTTCTGGACTAGCGGGGCGCTCTCCGGGTCGGCCGCCTTGGCATATTTGACGATGACGGCGACGTCGCCTTCGCTCCCCGATGCCATCGCGGAATCGAGCATCGCCTTGATCGTGGGCGGAATCGCCGGCTCCGGATCGGTGTTCGCGGCGAGCAGCGGCAGGGCAAGGAGCAAGGCACGCATGCCCCGGGCCTTAACCAGAGCAATGCGGCGTTAAAAGGGCAGCAGACGTAGCGGAAGCTTCAGGATTTTTGCGCTTGACCCAACGCGTCGGCGAAAATGGACAGAATCTGCCGATAGAGATCGCGCTTGAACGGCACGATCAGCTCGGGGAGCTCCGCCGGCTCCACCCAGCGCCAGGCGCGGAACTCGGGCTCGGCTGTCTGGATGTTGACGTCATGATCCTGCCCCAGGAAGCGGAACAGGAACCAGCGCTGCCGCTGCCCGCGCCACTTCCCCTTCCACACCGTCCCGATCAGCTCGTCGGGCAGATCATAGCTAAGTTCTCCGGGCGCCTCGGCGACCAGCTCGACAAGCTCGCGCGCCACGCCGGTCTCTTCCCACAGCTCGCGATAGGCGGCTTCGAGCGCGTCCTCGCCGGGATCGATCCCGCCCTGGGGCATCTGCCAGGCCTCGAGCTTGGAATCGAGCCGCTGGCCCACGAAGACGCGGCCGTCGCGGTTTGCCAGCATCACGCCCGCACAGGGGCGATAGGGAAGGGTGGCGAAGTCGGTCATGGCCTTGCCCTAGCTTCCACCCGTCGTGCTGTCACGCGGTGGCACACCAAGCCCCTGTGGAAAGCCCGCATTGCAAAGAGCGTGTCATTTTCTACCTTGGGATAGGCGAATGTGGGGCGTAGAGCGCTCTGCACGAACGGAAACCGCAGGAATATCGTTACAATGGCAACTGCCGCCCATGAGGTCACGCCGAGCGAGGCGTCGGCCCACCCCCAGCCTGAAGCCATCGTCGTCCGGTTCGCCGGCGATTCGGGCGACGGCATGCAGCTCACCGGCGGACAGTTCACCCTGTCCACGGCGCTGGCGGGCAACGACCTCGCCACCTTCCCGGACTTCCCCGCCGAGATCCGCGCGCCGCAGGGCACGCTGTTCGGCGTCTCGGCCTTCCAGATCAACTTCGGCTCGGCGCAGATCGATACCGCGGGCGACCAGCCCGACGTGCTGATCGCGATGAACCCGGCCGCGCTCAAGGTGAACGTCGAGTCGCTCAAGCCGGGCGGGCTGATCATCGCCGACGAAGGCGAGTTCAGCCAGCGCAACCTCGACAAGGCCAAATACACTTCGAACCCGCTCGAGGACGGCAGCCTCGCCAAGTGGCAGCTCCTCAAGCTCAACATCTCGCAGCTCACCCTCGATGCCGTGAAGCCCTTCGGCCTCGGCAACAAGGAGGCGCTGCGCTGCAAGAACATGTGGACGCTGGGCCTCGCGCTCTGGATGTTCGACCGCGACCGCGCGCCGCTGGTCGATTGGCTCAAGGCCAAGTTCGCCAAGGCGCCCGAACTGGCCGAGGCGAACATCGCCGCGCTCAACGCCGGCCACGCCTATGGCGAGACTGCCGAGCTCGGCGCGATGGGGATCAACAAGCACAGCGTTCCCGCTGCGCCGTCCGAGCCGGGCCTCTACCGCACCGTCACCGGCGCCGACGCGATCTCGCTCGGCCTCGTCGCGGGTGCGCAGCTTGCCGATCTGCCAATGTTCTTCGGCGGCTATCCGATCACGCCGGCCTCGGCGATCCTCCACGCGCTCTCGCGCTTCAAGGAATATCGCGTCACCACCTTCCAGGCGGAAGACGAGATCGCCGCTGTCGCTTCGGCGCTGGGCTCCTCTTACGCAGGAAGCCTTGGCGTCACTTGCTCCTCGGGCCCGGGCATCGCGCTCAAGGGTGAGGCGATCGGCCTTGCGATCATGACCGAGCTGCCGCTCGTCATCGTCAACGCCCAGCGCGGCGGCCCTTCGACCGGTCTGCCGACCAAGACCGAGCAGTCGGACCTCTACCAGGCGGTCTATGGCCGCAACGGCGATGCGCCGCTGCCGGTGATCGCCGCCCGTTCGGCCGCGGATTGCTTCGACTGCGCGATCGAGGCGGTACGCATCGCTACCCAGTATATGACGCCGGTCATGCTTCTCACCGACGGCTATCTCCAGAATGCGGCCGAGCCGTGGAAGGTGCCGGACATGAGCGGTTACGAGCCCTTCCCGGTGAAGCATCACACCGAAGTGCCGGCCGAAGGCGAGAAGTTCCTGCCCTATGCCCGTAACGAGCGCGGCGCGCGTCCCTGGGTGAAGCCCGGTACCCCCGGCCTGCTCCACCGCATCGGCGGCATCGAGAAGGCAGCAGGCACCGGCAACATCGACTATTCGCCCTCGAACCACCAGCTGATGACCGACACCCGTCGCGACAAGGTGCTCGGCATCGACGTGCCCGACCAGGAGGTCGAGCAGGGCCAGGCCGGCGGCAAGCTCGTAGTGGTCGGCTGGGGCTCGACCTATGGCCCGATCGCCCAGGCGGTGCGCCGCGCTCGCCGGAACGGGCTCGACGTCAGCCACGTTCACATCCGTCACATCTGGCCGATGCCGAAAAATCTCGGCGCTCTGCTAAAGAGTTACGAGCATGTCCTGGTACCGGAAATGAACACCGGCCAGCTCAAGACGGTGCTGCGCGATCAGTTCCTCATCGATGCCAAGTCGCTCACCAAGGTCTCCGGCCAGCCCTTCCGCATCGCCGAGATCGAAACGGCGATCGCCGAGCATATCGGTGCCGACTTCGACCAGGAGCTGCCGGCGGACGACAATCAGTTGCCGAGCGCCGAAGCGGTCAATCCGTAAGCGCAGGGCCGAAGGACAGAAGAATGAACGAGATCACCACCATCCGCCCCTCGACTCCCAAGGATTGGGAGACCGACCAGGAGGTCCGCTGGTGCCCGGGCTGCGGCGACTATGCGATCCTCAAGGCAGTGCAGCGCACCATGCCCGAGATCGGCGCCACGCCCGAGAATACCGTCTTCGTGTCGGGCATCGGCTGCTCGAGCCGCTTTCCCTATTACATGGAGACCTATGGCTTCCACACCATCCACGGCCGCGCGCCGGCGGTGGCGACGGGTGTGAAGCTCGCCAACCCCGATCTCGACGTGTGGATCATCACCGGCGACGGCGATGCGCTCTCGATCGGCGGCAACCACACGATGCACCTGCTCCGCCGCAACCTGAACTGCCAGGTGCTGCTGTTCAACAACGAGATCTACGGCCTCACCAAGGGGCAGTATTCGCCCACGAGCCGTGAGGGCACCCGTTCGCCCTCGACGCCGTTCGGTTCGGTCGATCACCCCGCCAAGCCCTGCGCCTTCGCGCTCGGCAGCGGCGCCCGCTTCGTGGCGCGCGGTATCGACGTGCACAAGAACCTGCCGTCGGTGCTCAAGGCGGCGCATGCGCACCAGGGCGCAGCGTTCGTCGAGATCTTCCAGAACTGCATCGTCTACAACGACGAAGTGTTCGAGCCTTTCGCCGCCAAGCCCAACGCCGCGCTTAATCAGCTCTGGGTCGAGAACGGCAAGCCTTTGCTCTTTTCTGGTGGTGCCAAGGGCATCGCGCTCGATACGAAGTCGCTCACGCTCAAGGTTGTCGACGTGACCGACGGCGATTGGGAGGGCGCGGGGG
>DATLJJ010000573.1:0-8143 GCA_035538975.1 Sphingomonas sp.
GCGCACTGCGGTACCCGCACTGCCGACGCAGACAGGCGAGGCGCCGTCGCCCGAAGCCGTCAAGGCGGCCATGGCCGCGCTCGCGGCGATGCAGGCGAAGCTGCTCGAGAAATCGACCTGGGTCGGCACGGCATTCGCCGACAAGGCGCGCGCCATGCATCTGGGTGAGGAAGCCGTCACGCAGATCCACGGCCAGACCACCCCCGAACAGGCGCAGGAACTGATCGAGGAGGGCGTGCCCGTCGCCCCGCTGCTCGTCCCCGTGGTGCCGCCCGAGAGTCGCAATTGATTCCGCGCGCGAGCGCCGGTACCAGCAGCCGCGTGGCCCGGTAGCTCAGCAGGATAGAGCAAGCGATTCCTAATCGAGAGGTCGGAGGTTCGAATCCTCTCCGGGCCACCACATAATCCAGTCGGGTGTTACGCGAGGCTCAGCAGCCCTTGCTCGTGTCGAGCGGCGAGGCGGGCGCGGGGCACGGGTGCGTTGGATAGGCCTCTCCGTCGAGCTCGGTCGCTTCGCGCACGATCTCGATCCGGTCGCCGGCGTCGCGCACTTCGTAGAGCTTGCCCAGCGCATATTTGAACGGCCGGTGGAGGACGAGCATCAGCTTGCCCTCGAAAGTCCGGAACAGCATCCCGTGGCCGCTATCACGCTCGACCAGCGGGCCGAGCTGCTCCCACGGACCGGTGATCTCGCCCGATTTCGAGCGCGCGAGCCCCTGCACGTAACCGCGCGTGCCATAGCTCGACCAGAGCATCAGCAGCGTGCCGCTGGCGGTGCGGAACAGTTCGGGGCCGTCGGTCACGAAGACCGTGCTGCCGTCGGGCTGCTTCTGGCCGGCGGCCCAGGAAGCCTCATTGGCGCGAAACAGCAGGCGCGGCTCGCCGATCGGGGCGAGATCGTCGGAAACCGGTACGGCCTCGATCGTGCCTACGGTGGTCTGGAGCCATTCGTGCGCATAGACGAACCACGGCTTGCCCTTGGGGTCGACATAAAGCGTACCGTCGAGCGTCATCTTGTCGCGCGACGCCACGGGCTCACCGCCGCGGACCAGCCGATAGGGGCCGTCGGGGCGATCGGCGACGGCGAGGATCGTGCTGCGGCGATAGAGCGGGCGATCGCCGTTGGGGGGCAGCTTCTCGGCTTCGTTGTGGAAGGTGGCGAAGAGATAATATTTGCCCTTCCAGCGATGCACCTCCGGCGCCCACGCGCCTTCGCGCATCCACGTTCCCTCGGGCAGCGCGAAGACGACCTTGGGCCGCGTCCAATGCTTCAGGTCGCGGCTCGAATAGGCCATGATGCCGAGCCGCTTGTCGCCGCTCATCGGCGCTTCGTTGCGCGTAAACAGGAAATAGGTGCGGCTCTGCTCGTCGGCGACGATCCACGGATCGTGGAGCTGCATCGCCGTCATCGGCAGCGAAGCCTCCTGCGTCGTCGGTTGCGCCACCGCGGGCAGGGCGAACGCGAGCAGGGCGGGGGCGAACAGCATCGCAAGGGGGCGGATCATCAAAAGCCTCTGTCCGAATATCGGGATATTATCCTGTCATGTGGGAGTGATCGATTGCAAGCCCCAGGCCGAGCGACCTTCCGATCGAAGCGCGCCGCACCCGCCCTGCCACCCGTCACCCCGGACCCGTGTTCCGGACGACTTCCGCTTCTCCACAGCCGGGATTTCCCCGGCATGGATTCGGCGCGCGAAGCCCGCTATGGGCTTGGGCCAGCATCGTGATCCACGCACTCGCCAATCCTGCGCGTTTCCTCAAGCTCGCGCGTCCGCTCACGCCGGTCCTGCTCTGGGCCGGCGTTGCACTTGTGCTGTTCGGCGGCTGGGCGGGGCTGACGCAGACTCCGCCCGACTATCTGCAGAAGGAAAGCGTCCGTATCCTCTACATACATGTCCCCGCGGCGACGCTGGGGATGGGCGGATGGGCGGCACTGGCGGCGGCGAGCCTCGCCTATCTGGTGTGGCGTCATCCCCTCGCGAGCCTGGCCGCGCGTGCGATCGCGCCGGCGGGTGCGGTGTTCGCGGCGCTGTGTCTGATCACCGGATCGATCTGGGGGCGGCCGACCTGGGGCACCTGGTGGGAATGGGACGGGCGGCTGACGAGCATGCTGCTGCTCTTCTTCGTCTATGTCGCCTGGATCGCGCTCGCCCGTGCCGACGCCGATCGCGGCGGCGATGCGCGCGTGCCCGCGCTGTTCGGCGTGGCGGGTACCGTGCTGCTGCCGATCGTGCGCTATTCGGTGGTGTGGTGGAACACGCTCCATCAGGGGCAGAGCATCGGTCTCACGAGTTCGTCGATCGACAAGTCGATGCTCTGGCCGCTGTTCTTCACGGGGCCCGGCTTCGCGCTGATCTTCGGCGCGGTGGTGCTGATGCGGATGCGCGCGATGCTCGCCACCCAAAAGGTCGAGGCGCGGCTGCGGCGGATGGCGGCGCAATGAACCACTGGCCTTTCATCTTCGCCGCCTATGGCGCCACTCTGCTCGGCGTAGGCGGGCTCGTGCTCGCAAGCTGGATCGGCATGCGTCGTGCCGAGGCCTCCGCGGATTCGCTGAAGCGCCGCCCGTGAAGCCCAAGCATCAACGCCTCGTTCTGGGATTGCTCGCGCTCGCCGCCGTGGTGGGGGCGGCGCTGCTCGCATTGTCGGCACTCAAGGACGAGGCCGCCTTCTTCTACGCGCCGGGCGACGTTGCGGGCGGCACATTGCCGCTGGGCAAGTCGGTGCGGCTGGGAGGCATGGTCGAGAAGGGCTCGATCAAGCGCCAGGCAGATGGAGTCTCGGTAAGCTTCACCGTCACCGACGGCACGGCGCGCGTGCCGGTGACTTTCCGCGGCGTGACTCCCGACCTGTTCAAGGAAGATTCGGGCGTAGTCGCCGAGGGTCGCTTCAATCCTGACGGCAGTTTCACTGCGGACAATCTGCTGGCCAAGCACGACGAGCGCTACATGCCGCCGCAGATGGCGGGGAACATGCACAAGAGCGAGAGCCTCGAGAAATGATCGCAGAGGCCGGGCTCGCCGCGCTGTGGCTCGCGGCGGCACTTGCATTGATGCAGCTCCTGCTCGCCTGGGGCGCGACCAAGGCCGCGCGCGTCGGCCGCGGGCTCGACGAGCTGATGGGGGCACTGCGCCGCGTCGCGCTGCTCCAGGGGCTGCTCGTGCTCGGCGCGTTCGCGGCGCTGATCGCGCTGTTCGTCCGCTCGGACATGTCGGTGCTGCTCGTCGCGCAGAACAGCCACTCGCTCAAACCGCTGATCTACAAGATCTCCGGCGCCTGGGGAAATCACGAAGGCTCGATGCTGCTCTGGGTGACGGTGCTGGCCGTCGCCGGGGCGGCGGTGGCGTTCTTCGAGCGGCGGCTGGAGGCGGGAACGCTGGCGGCGACGCTCGGCGCGCAGGCCGCGATCGGGCTGGGTTTCTACGCCTTCCTCGCCTTCGCCTCGAATCCTTTCGTGCGCCTCAATCCGCCCGCGGCGGAGGGGCAGGGCCTCAATCCGCTGCTTCAGGATCCCGGCCTCGCCTTCCATCCGCCGACGCTCTACCTCGGTTATGTCGGGCTTTCGGTCGCGTTCAGCTTCGCAGTGGGCGCGCTCCTCATGCGCGACGTCGGGCCCGCCTTCGCCAAGGCGATGCGCCCCTGGGTGCTTGCGGCGTGGATCTTCCTGACGATCGGGATCACCGCGGGCAGCTATTGGGCCTATTACGAACTCGGCTGGGGCGGCTGGTGGTTCTGGGACCCGGTCGAGAACGCATCGCTGATGCCGTGGCTGGCGGCGACCGCGCTGCTCCACTCGGTCACAGTGCTGGCGACGCGCGACGGCTTGCGCGCCTGGACGCTGATGCTGGCGCTGGTCGCCTTCGCCATGTCGATGATGGGCACCTTCCTGGTGCGATCGGGCATCCTCGTCAGCGTCCATGCCTTTGCCGTGGACCCGACGCGCGGCACCTTCATCCTCGCGTTGCTCGGGTTGTACATCGGCGGTGCGCTGGCGCTGTTCGGCGCGCGCGTCTCGACGGTGAAGCAGGGCTCCACTTTCGAGCTGGTGAGCCGCGAGGGCGCGCTGGTGCTCAACAACCTGCTGCTGTCGGTGATCCTCGGCGTGGTGTTCATCGGCACGCTCTACCCGCTGGTCGCGCAGGCGGCGGGCGTGCAGCTCTCGATCGGCGCGCCCTTCTTCAACAAGGCGATCACGCCCGTCGCGCTCGTGCTGGTCGTCGCCACCGCCGCGGGTCCGCTGCTCAACTGGCGCCGCGACAACTGGAACGCGCTGCTAGGGCGGCTGCTGGTGCCGACGGCAGTGGCGGGGGCGGTGTTCGCGCTGGTCTTCGCGCTTTCGGGCGGCCGGCACCTGCTCCAGGTGCTCGCGATCGGCTTGGCGGCGGGGCTTGCCGCTGCGAGCATCGCGCCCTTGTGGAAGCGCAAGCTGCGCCGCACGCCGCTCAACATCTGGGGCATGGTGATCGCGCACCTCGGTGTGGCAGTGAGCCTCGGCGGGATGGCCTCGGACAGCGCGTTCAAGGTCGAGCGGCTGGCAGCGATCGAAGTCGGGCAGAACGTCACCGTGGGCCCGTTCCGGGTGACGCTGGTGGAGGTGCGACCCACGGCCGGGCCCAACTGGTCGGCGCTCGAGGCGCGGCTGAGCGTCGAGCGCGGCGGCAGCAAGTTCGAACTCTTGCCGCAGCAGCGCTTCTTCAGCGCGCCGCCCACCAACACCAACGAGGCGGCGATCCGGACGATGTTCGACGGGCAGCTCTATACGGTGCTGGGGCAGGGTGACGACAGCGGTCGCTGGCAGCTTCGGCTGTGGTGGAAGCCCTTCGTCACGCTGATCTGGCTCGGCGGCGGACTGATCGCCCTCGGCGGGGCGCTTGCGCTGATCGGCCGGGTCCGCAAGCGCCGACGCGACGCCGATGCGGAGGCCTACGCATGAAGCGTGTGCTGATCTGGGCCCCGCTGGCGCTCTTCGCGATCGTGTTCGCAGTGGTGGCGAGCGGGCTTATCAAGCCGGCTGATCGCACCATCCACTCGGCGATGGTCGGCAAGCCGGTGCCGGCGCTCGACCTGCCGCCGCTGCTGCCCGGAAGGCCAGGGATCGCGACTGCGGACTTCACGGGCAAGCCGCGGCTGCTCAACGTGTTCGCGAGCTGGTGCGTCCCCTGCATTGCCGAGGCGCCGCAGCTGATGAAGCTCAGGCAGGCCGGTGCGGAGATCGACGCCGTCGCCGTGCGCGACACGCCCGAGGCGGTGCAGGCCTTCCTCGCCCGCAATGGCGATCCCTACACGCGGATCGGCGACGACAAGGCAAGCGCCGCACAGCTCGCGCTCGGCTCGTCGGGCGTGCCCGAGACCTTCGTGATCGATGCCCGCGGCCGCATCGCCTATCAGCACATCGGCGACATCCGCGCGGACGACGTGCCGATGCTGCTCCGCGAGCTGGAGAAGGCGAAGTGAGGCGCCTGCTCGTCCTTTCGCTGCTGCTCGCCGCGCCGGCCTTCGCCCAGTCGAAGCTGCCGCCGGCGGACCTCGCCTATACGCAGCTCGCCGATCCGGCGCAGGAAGCCAGAGCCAAGGCGCTGATGGAGACGCTGCGGTGCCTCGTCTGCCAGGGCCAGTCGATCGCCGACAGCGACGCCGAGATGGCCGGCGACATGCGCGCGCTGGTGCGCGAGCGGATCCAGGCGGGCGAGTCGCCGGACCAGATCCGCAAGTGGCTCGTCCAGCGCTATGGCGACTATGTGACCTATGATCCGCCGCTGAGCTGGATCACCGCGCCGCTGTGGATCGCGCCGGTGGCGCTGCTGTTGCTCGGCATCCTGATCGCGCGGCGCGTCTTCGCGAGGCGGCGGCGGTGATGGGCTGGCTGATGTTCCTTGGTGTCGCGCTGGTCGCGGCGGTGCTGCTCTGGCGCACGCGCTTCCCGCGCAAGCTCTGGACGATTCCGGCGACGGCGCTGATGCTCGGCGCGGCGGGCTATGCCTGGCAGGGCAGCCCCGGGCTGCCGGGCCATCCGGTCGCGGCGGACGAGAAGGCAGGCGACGTCGATGCCGACATGGTCGCGCTGCGCGACGCGTTGTTCGGGCGGTTCAACTTCGATTTCGCCTATTTCACTGCCGCTGACGCGATGACGCGCGCGGGCTCGCCGCGCGGTGCGGTGAACGTGATGATCGGCGCGGTGCGCAAGGCGCCGAAGGATGCGCCGCTGTGGACCGTGCTGGGCCTCAAGCTCGCCGAGCACGATGGCAACCAGATCTCGCCGGCGGCGCGCTTCGCGTTCGAGCGCGGCATCGCGCTGTGGCCGCAGCATCCGGGCACGCATTTCTTCTACGGCCTCGCTCATGTCCGCGAGGGCAAGTTCGAAGAGGCGCGGCCTTATTGGGCCAAGGCAGTGGAGCTCACGCCCGCAAAGGCGAGCTATCGCAACGAGCTGCTGGTGCGGCTGTTTCTGCTCGACCGGCTGCTCGAGGCCCGCGCGGCGCAGGAGCGGGGCGAGGCGGTGCCGGCTCCGACGCCGGCGCCGGCACCCTAAACCCTCTACCGCTTGCGGGAGAGGGTGGCCGAGCATAGCGAGGCCGGGTGAGGGGGCGGTGTGGAAGTCGGTCCTTGCCGCCCATACACCGCCGCCTTTGGCGGCTCCCTCCCTCTCCCGCAAGCGGGAGAGGGATAGCGGGTTCAGCCCGCCCAGGCCTCGTAGGGCAGGTCGAGATCGTCGGCGACTGCCTTGAAGGCGATCTTGCCCTTGTAGACATTGAGGCCGTTGGCCAGGTGCCGGTCCGCCTTCATCGCGGCTTCGGCGCCCAGATTGGCGAGGCGGAGGACGAAGGGCAGGGTGGCGTTGTTGAGCGCGAAGGCCGATGTGCGCGCCACCGCGCCGGGCATGTTGGCGACGCAATAATGAATCACGCCGTCGATCTCGTAGACGGGGTTGTCGTGCGTGGTCGGCTTGCTGGTCTCGAAGCAGCCGCCCTGATCGATCGCGATGTCGACCAGCACCGAGCCGCGCATCATCGTCTTGAGCTGGTCGCGGGTGACGAGCCTCGGCGCCGCCGCGCCCGGCACCAGCACCGCACCGATCACAACCTGGCTGCGCTGGATCGCCTCGGCGATCGCGGCCTTGCTGGCATATGCGGTCTTGATCTGGCTGCCGAAGTGGAGGTCGAGCTCGGCGAGGCGATCGTTGTTGATGTCGTAGATCGTCACGTCGGCACGCTGGCCGACCGCGATCTGCGCCGCGTTGATGCCCGCGACGCCGCCGCCGAGGATCGCGACTCGTGCCGGCGCCACGCCGGGAACGCCGCCGAGCAGCTCGCCGCGGCCACCCTGTTCCTTTTCGAGATAGTGCGAGGCGACCTGGATCGACATCCGTCCGGCGACTTCGCTCATGGGCTTGAGCAGGGGGAGCGCGCCCGAATTGGACGTCACCGTCTCATAGGCGATGCAGGTCGCGCCCGACTTCATCAGCCCCTCGGCCTGCGGCTTGTCGGCGGCGAGGTGGAGATAGGTGAAGAGCGTGTGGCGGGGCTCGAGCAGCGCGATTTCCTGCGGCTGCGGCTCCTTCACCTTCACGATCATGTCCGATCCGGCAAACACCGTCGCGGCGTCGGGGGCGATCGTCGCGCCGACGGCCGTATAGGCGTCGTCGTCGAAATCGATCCCCATACCCGCCTGGGTCTCGACGAGCACTTGATGTCCCGCGTGGACCAGCTCCGCCACCGAGGCGGGCGTGAGGCCCACGCGATATTCATGGTTTTTGATTTCCTTCGGTACCCCGACGCGCATGACTTCCCTCCTGTATTCGCTTGCAGGAGAGATAGTATCGCAGGCAACCAAGGCGAATCTCTGCAAATTTCGGCTGTTTGGGATAACGTACACGCATGGAAATGCGATAACATGGCTCAACAGGAGGAATTCGTGCGCGATGGACAGGATTGACGGCGCGATCCTGCGGGTGCTGGCGGCCGATGCCCGGGCGCCCGTGAGCCAGATAGCCGCGCAGGTGGGCCTCTCCCAGTCGGCGTGCACGCGCCGCATCCAGGCGCTGGAAGCGTCGGGGCACATCACCGGCTATGGGGCCCGGCTGGGGCATCGCAGGCTGGGCTTCCGCATCACTGCGCTGGTCGACATCACGCTGGGCACGCAGGTG